>JAJCYL010000261.1 GCA_029262955.1 Cytophagales bacterium
ATTGATTTTTATTTAATTAAGTATTAAAATTCGATTCTAAAAGTGTCTGGAAGATATGGACAAACGACGTATTATAAAGAGCTATGACAACTTAGATCCCGAAATGCAAAAGGCCTTTGAGGAATTATATCCGAATGGCTATAAGGATTACAAGGAGATAGTCTTCAGGTTAACCAATGCAAGAAATGAAAATTTTTTTGTTGCTCCAATGGAGACCAATGATGCAATCTACCTTGTAAAGGTAGTGTTAGAGAAACCTAAGGAAGAGGAGGAGGATGATTTTAAGGATGAGGATGACAAAGAAGCTAAGATTTCTGACAAGGAAGATTCTTACGAACAGGACTATGACCTTGATTAATTAGGGAATTAATAAGGAAGAATCGCCATAAGATAGAAATCGATACTCCTTATCAAGTGCCTCCTTATAAAGTTTTCTCCAATTCTCTCCTATTAATGCCGCGATCAGTAAAATGAGAGAACTTTTAGGTTGGTGAAAATTGGTTATCAGTCCTTTACATATTTGAAATTGATAACCAGGGTAAATGTAAATACCTGTGTTTCCGACGAGAGTATCAGTTCCATCTTCGGACATTTTACTTAGCACTGCATCCAGAGCCAATTTAATTGAGGGTAGATTGTCAAATCCGGTTTCATAGGGTAGCTCTTTGGAAATTTCGAAAACTGCCTTTGTATCTTGAAGTAACTTTACGCCATACCAATAGAGGCTTTCAAGGGTTCGCATTGATGTGGTTCCCACAGGAATAATAGGGCCCTTGTGTCGGATAGTTTGCTCGATATTATGTTTAGAGATTATTACTTGCTCCTCATGCATTTGGTGGTTGGCAATTAATTCTGTTTTAATAGGCTGAAAGGTGCCAGCTCCCACGTGAAGAGTTAAGTAGTCTATTGCATGCCCGCCAGTTTTCAAATGCTCAATAATGGGTTGAGTAAGATGTAATCCTGCTGTTGGGGCGGCAACTGCACCATCTGCCTTAGAATAAACTGTTTGATAACGCTCTTTGTCAGCATCTATTGGCTGCCGGTTGAGATAAGGCGGTAAAGGCACCTGTCCTATAGAATCAATGATTTCATTAAAGCTAATCCGCTCATTCTCCCAGGAGAATCGGACATAATTCTTGTCTAAATTGATAAGTTCTAGGCGTATAGTAATTTCGGAATCCCTGATTCTTAGCTTTATAGATAATACATCTGATCTCCATTTCTTTTTATTGCCAATCATACATTGCCAGGTGCATTCAGTATTCACCTCCATGACTTGGGAGATCACAGTACTAGGATGAACTGGATGCAGGAGTAGAATTTCAATTTTTGCTCCAGACACTTTCGATGCCAGTATTCTAGCAGGAATAACTTTGGTGTCGTTTAAGAAGAGTAGACTATTGTGAGGAAGTAATTCTGAAAGTTCTGTGAACTTATGATGAGTTATTTGCTCTGACTGATATTTTATCAATTGTGATTGGTCACGCTGGGCTAAGGGATGCAACGCTATCCTCTCAGATGGTAAGTGATAATCGAAGTCCTCTAATCTCATCGATGAAGTTAATTGGGGTCTGTTCAAAGGAGGGCAAAAATACAAAAAGGAGATACTGACATTGAAAATAAGTATGTATCATCAAGAATTGCTCTCTTCTATCGAAACTGAAATCCTATTTCCTATTTTTGCATATTAGATTTTACATATTAGATTTTAACAATGTCAATACGGTTTGGCCTCTTGCTGGTTATAATTCTTCAGTCCTGTGATTTCCGGTATGGAAAGGATAAGATTGAGAACCCAAAATTTAACAGTACCACTAGCCAGGTAGTTTTAGCGGCAATTGACAATGAGTTAAATGAGCGTCCTACGGATGGCGCTTTACTCAAACGAAAAGTACGCTTTCTTGAATCAGCTCAATGGCCGGCCGGAAGCCTGGCTACCATAGATCGAGCAGTCAAAGAGCTTCCCGATGACGGAGAGTTATTTTATATAAAGGCCCGATTCCATTTAGACAAAGATGAGTTAACACCAGCTATAATTGCTCTGGGCCAAGCGGGACGTTTAGGCTACCTAACTGCGGAGTATTTTTCAGTTTACGCCCAGGTGCTTTTACGTTCGGGTGAAGCTGAAGAAGCACTCACTCAAGCCAACCGATTTAAACAGTTGGACCCTGAGAATTATCGGACGGATTTTCTACAGGGGAAGATTCTTTATGAATTGGGGGATACACTTCAGGCAATTCATGCATTTGGTCTGGCCTTTGATCGGCAAAAACATGATGATGACCTTAACTTATTATTATTGGATATTCTCCTATCAAAAAAGGACACGGAGCACTTTAATGAGATTGTCAAGAGCATAGAACAGAATGATGGAAATTGGTTGTTAAAATTAGCCATGCTAAAAAGGAGTCATGGCCTGCTTGATGATGCCAATAGTGACCTGCGAACGATTCTGAATAATGACAATGATTTTATGCCCGCCATATTGTACCTGAGTCAGAGTTACTACGAAAAAACCTATTATGATTCCGCCAGGTATTACTCCAGTAGGGCAATTGGGCTGGACAGTCTAAAATTGGTTGCTCGACTTACAAAAGCAAGATCTTTCGATAAACAATATCTTTATGCTGAAGCCATTGAGGAATATCAGAGCCTTTTGGCTATTGATTCTGCATACCAGAATGCAGCTCAAGAACTTAATGAGGTCAATAGAAAAGTTGCATATTTGCGGCGTTTAAAGGAAGAAAGGGATGCCGTTCCCCAATTTGACCTGGGGCCGACAAGGAAAAATACAAACAGTAATAATTGAAATGAGTGAGTTGATTAAAGTGACCCTACCTGATGGGTCTGAAAGGGAGTACCCTAAGGGATCATCTGGTATGGACATTGCAATGAGTATTAGTGAAGGCCTGGCACGAAATGTATTGGCAGCTAAGGTGAGTGGAGAGATAGTTGATGCCAATCGCGGAATAGATTCGGATGCGAAAGTACAGTTACTAACTTGGAATGACCTGGAAGGGAAATCCACTTTCTGGCATTCATCAGCCCACCTCATGGCAGAGGCTTTAGAAGCACTATATCCTGGTGTAAAATTCGGTATCGGGCCAGCCATAGAGGGAGGATTCTACTACGATGTTGATTTCGGCGATCAGGAATTTAATTCCCAGGATCTGAAGCAGTTGGAAGATAAGATGTTGGAATTAGCCAGGGGCAAGAATTCTTATGAAAGGACTGAAGTAAGTAAAGCTGAAGCTGAAAAATATTTTCTGGAAAAAGGAGATGAATACAAACTTGATCTGATCAAGGATCTTGAGGATGGAACCATTACCTTCTATAAGCAGGGAAACTTTACAGATTTGTGCAGAGGTCCCCACATACCAAATACTGGTTTTATTAAAGCGGCAAAGATTTTGAATGTTGCCGCAGCCTATTGGAGAGGGGATGAGAAAAATAAGCAGCTTACCAGATTGTATGGCATAACATTTCCTAAGCAAAAGGAGCTCACTGAGCACATGGAGATGCTTGAGGAAGCCAAAAAACGTGATCATCGAAAAATTGGCCAGGAACTAGAGTTATTTGCTTTTTCTGAAAAGGTAGGTATGGGATTACCACTATGGTTACCCAAAGGAACTGCCCTTCGTGAGCGACTAGAGCAGTTTCTGAGAAAAGCTCAAACTAAAGCCGGATATAGCCCGGTGATCACACCCCACATCGGAAATAAGAATTTATACATTACCTCCGGTCACTACGAGAAGTATGGTGCCGATTCATTTCAGCCGATAAGTACCCCCAAAGAAGGAGAAGAGTTCATGCTTAAACCAATGAACTGTCCTCATCACTGCGAGATTTATAAAGTAAGGCCAAGGTCCTACAAAGAATTGCCATTGAGATTGGCAGAATTTGGAAATGTATACCGATACGAGCAAAGTGGTGAACTGCATGGATTGACCAGAGTTCGAAGTTTTACCGTGGATGATGCACACATATTTTGCAGACCAGATCAGGTGGAGGAAGAATTTAAGGCTGTTATTGATCTTGTACTTTATGTTTTTAAATCGCTCGGGTTTGAGAATTTTACTGCACAGATCTCACTTCGTGACCCGGACGACAAAGAAAAATACATTGGAGAAGATGAAGCCTGGGATAAAGCCGAGGCTGCAATTATTAAAACAGCCGCCGAAAAAGGACTTCCAACTGTTGTAGAATTGGGTGAAGCCGCATTTTATGGTCCTAAGTTAGACTTTATGGTAAGAGATGCACTTAACAGAAGCTGGCAATTAGGAACTATCCAGGTTGACTACCAGTTACCGGAACGCTTCGAATTAGAATACATTGGGGCTGATAATGAAAAGCATCGACCGGTAATGATTCATCGAGCTCCCTTTGGATCGATGGAAAGATTCGTAGCAGTGTTAATTGAGCATTGTGCTGGAAATTTTCCCCTGTGGCTAACCCCTGAACAAGTTGCTATCCTGCCAATTTCTGAAAAGTATCAGGACTACGCTGAAGCGGTTTTTAATCAATTGAAGGAACATGATGTCACTGGATACCTGGACGAGCGTGATGAAAAGATCGGACGTAAAATTCGGGACGCCGAGATGAAAAAAGTGCCTTTCATGCTCATTGTCGGTGAAAAGGAACAAGAGACTGGTAGTGTTTCGGTCAGAGAACACACCAAAGGAGATCTCGGAAGTTTGAAGCTTGATGAATTTATTGCAATGTTTGATAGTAGGGTAGCTGCTGAATTGGGGTAATATGGCATTTAAGGCGGCCGTTTTAATGCATCCTCGTTGCAGCCGAGGACCAGGTCGCTAAACATCAACCTGACTAAACACTGATCTCGCCATAGTTTGTAACGAGGATGCATGCATCAGTTGAGAAGATTCCTACCATTCCACAGAAAGATATTTTGATTTCCTCTCAGTTTATAGACTTTTATCAGATGAAAAAACTGATATCACCCCTTATTCTTATTTCTGCATTGCTCCTTCAATTAAATGGTAACGCTCAGCCTGATCAAAAGTTAACCAGAGCCATATTCAAGGAGCTCATCGAAATTAACACTACAAATTCTACAGGTAACACGACAGAGGCTGCGGAAGCGATGGCAGCGAGGTTAAGAACCGCTGGTTTTAGTGATAAAGACATTTTTGTTGGAGGGCCCCACCCAAGGAAGGGAAATCTTGTTGCCACATTTCGTGGCAGTGGAGTTAGGAAACCAATTCTGTTGATGGCTCACATCGATGTGGTGGAGGCAGATATTAAAGATTGGTCCTTTGACCCCTTTAAGTTCCAGGAAATAGATGGCTATTACTATGCACGTGGCAGTAGTGATGACAAAGCAATGGCTGCCATATTCATCGCCAATCTCATTCGGATGAAAAAGGAGAAGTACACACCAGATCGTGATATTATTGTTGCATTAACTGCCGACGAAGAAGGTGGTGACTACAATGGAGTCGATTGGTTGCTTACGAATCATAGAGGCCTCGTGGATGCAGAATTTGCACTAAATGAAGGTGGAAGTGGGCAGTTAAACGAGGGAAAGAAAATATTAAATGGTGTACAGTTAAGTGAAAAAGTATACCAGAGTTTTAAGCTAGAAGTGAAGAATCCCGGTGGCCACAGCTCCAGACCCCGAAAAGACAATGCGATCTATGCATTGGTACAGGCCTTAAACAATCTTGAATCTTTCAGTTTTCCTTTGAATCTCAATGATGGAACCAGAGCATACTTTGAGCGTTCAGCCAAGCTCGAATCTGGTCAATTGGCCAAAGACATGATCGGGGTGGCTCAGACACCCCCTGCAGCGGGGGCAGAGCAACGTTTGTCAGATACTCCATATTATAACGCCTTGCTACATACCACCTGTGTAGCCACCAAGTTGGAAGCTGGACATGCTGACAATGCCTTGCCTCAAACTGCGACCGCAGTAGTGAATTGTAGAATTCTACCCGGTGAAGATCCTGAAAAGGTAAGACAAACACTAATTGGGGTGTTTGACAATCAGGACATAAGTGTGACGGCTATGAATCCCGCAAAACCAAGCCCTCCTTCACCACTTGATCCGGCTGTCATGAATCCCATTGAGCAGGTTACGTCAAAAATGTGGCCTGGTGTGCCCGTAATACCGGTGATGTCAACCGGTGCTACCGATGGCGCCTGGACAAGAAATGCTGGTATCCCAACCTATGGAGTTTCTGGTATCTTCCGGGACATCAACGGCAGTGGAGCTCACGGTCAAAATGAAAAAATCAGAATAGACTCGTTTTATGAAGGCCAGGAATTTCTGTACCAATTGGTTACAGAACTGACCAATAAGTCCAATGTAAAACGAAATCGATAGGGCACCAATCCTGAACGACTGATCACCGAACCAACCAAATATGACCAAGGACCGAAGAACATTTATCAAGAAGATGGGGCTAGGAATAGCTGCAACCGGACTGGCTGCCAAGGGATTGTCTAGTTGTGCAAATGATCCCATGGCACAGGGTTCTGAAAAAATATTGGTTAGTGATCGCCCGCATCCGGAGCCCGCTCCTCTTGGATACGACAGGCTGCCCCTGGAATGGTACAAATCAACTGTCCAGAGGCTTAAGGATCGATTGGATGGAATTGATGGCATTTTACTTGAAAGCGATAAGAATAAGGTCTACTTCTCGGGTTGTTTTAGGGGAAGTGGTGAGCGTACGACATGGGTCTACTTTCCCAGTGACGAAAAAGACACAGCCTATTGGTACGGTCCGGGTATTGATCGTGATTTAATAACCTCCTGGTGGAGCACTGATTTTGAATATTATTTCTGCTACCCACACGGAAAGAATGCCTACCCAAATAGGGGAACATTCAATGCCGCTGAAACAGTCGACCTGTTTGAATGGCTCCTAACAGGACTTAAAAAGAAGGAAGTAGAAGGAAAAACATTGGGGATCGATTGGACACTTACAGCGGACCAAATTGCTGCGGCTAAAAAAGTGTTGCCCACAACTACGTTTGTGAATATTGCCAATGAGTGCTTGAAGATGCGCATCATTAAGACGAATGAAGAAATTGCACTGTGCCAAAGAGCGTATCGTTACTTCGATAAAATCCATGCCTTTTCACGCGACTTTGTATTGGAACATGGAACCAATGTGACGGATTTCGAGATCGGGCAGGCTCTACAAGCCTATGGGATACAATTGATGATGAGAGATGTGAAATATGATGGTAAACCGCATTCTGCCGTAGGTATAGATTCTACTTCTCATTACGTTAGAGCCGGTGTTTCAACAGCCTATCCACATCCGAATCAGTTTTTCTATAACAAAGTAAAAAAAGGAGAGCCCCTGTATATCAACACTGACATCAGATTGGGGGGTATGGGAGGTGAAGGGTACCGTAACTATTTAATCGCACCCTATACTGACGTTCAAAATAAGATGTGGGAGATAGTAGCCGATACTGTGCAAATAATGGTGGATGAATGCAAGCCTGGAGCTGTCTGCTCAGAGGTTGCAGCTAAAGTACATGAACATCAGGTGAAAAACGGAATGCAGGAATATATCTATCATCGACCCGGGCATGGCACAGGCATGCACATTGAGGGTCATCAGGCCCCATTTTTGGCCTTAGGTGATCATACTGTAATAGAGGAGGGGATGATGTTTAGTGTAGAACCCGGGCTATATGATGAAAAGAATGGTGTGGGGATCAACCCAAGCGACAACCTACTGATTACCAGGGAAGGCTCTGTGCTTATGAGTAGCGTGCCTTTTTCTAAAGAATGGAGCTACCTTACTTTGTAAGTTATTCTTGTATCATCCCATTGCATGAATTTGTCAAGTTGAATGTCACAATAACTTATTTGTCTTGTCTATAATATAGAAAGCAATTCATTTTTTATCAGAATAGTCTATAGATTTCGAAAATTTTGATCTAATTGTGTTTTTAGACTGAACATTCTCAACTTTGCAGTAATGATTGCAGTAGCAGAACAAATAAAGAAGCTTAAGTTTAATAAAAGTAATGATCCCGGATTTTATGCCGAAACCCGGAGCGAGGTCAATAAATACTTTGTTGAAAACAACATCAGTAAGCATGCAAATGCTGCAATGGTGTTAAAGAGTGCTTTCTTTATACTAGGCGCGATCGGGCTTTATCTTCTTATAATGTCCGAGATATTTGGGATCTGGACAAACCTTGGGTTGGCTGCATTACTGGGGATGTTTCAAGCATTCATCGGATTTAACGTATCCCACGATGCAATTCATGGATCCTATACTGGCAGTAAAAAATGGAATAGGATTATCGGATACTCTTTTAACATAATTGGCGCCAATGCATATGTATGGGATCTTACCCATAATCAAGTTCATCACACCTATACTAACATTCCCGGGCATGATGAAGATTTGGAAGTTGCACCAGGCTTAATTTGTTTGTCTCCGGAAGATAAACACAAGCCATTCATGAAGTATCAGCACATATATGCTTTCTTTTTATACAGTCTAACCTCCCTCTCCTGGGTGTTTAGAAAAGATTATAAGAAATTTTTCCAAAAGACTGTCGGAGAAACTCTGGTGCCAGATCATACTATTAAGGAATATATAATATTGTTTGGGTTTAAAGCATTGTACTACACGCTATTCATTGTTTTGCCTTTGGTTTATATGGAGGTCGCCTGGTGGCAATTCTTAATTGGTTTTATTGTGATGCATCTGGCAGAAGGAGTAGTGCTCGCCAGTGTTTTTCAATTGGCGCATATTGTAGAAAATGCCGACTACCCGTCTCCTGATGAGAACTGGCAAATGGAAGAATCCTGGGTAAGGACCCAGATGGTTGGAACAGCTGATTTCTCTCCTGATAGCTGGATTCTGACATTTTTCACTGGTGGGTTGAATTTTCAGGTGGAGCATCACTTATTTCCATTGGTCTGTCACATACATTATCCCGCAATCTCCAAAATCGTCGAAAAGGTTGCCAAAAAACATCAGATGCCCTATAATGTTAATCCTTCTTTCTTAGGAGCTTTTAGATCACACTACAATATGCTGAAGAAGTTGGGTAACCCAATACCTGCGGAACTAGCCACCTGATAATCACCCAAGGTCTGTTTCCGTTTACTGAAGGAATTAGTTCATAATTGAGGGTGGACACTAAACACCTCTCAAATCATTCTTTCAATACCATGTCAATACACATTACCGCTGCCAATATTAATAACCTCAACGCATTATCTTCTGGTACCTTTTCATCTATCTTGAGCATATAGTTATCTGCAGAAGTAAATAGTTCTTTGCCTATACCTGCCCATTCTTTACTTACATGTGCGAATTCTACGTCGTCTTTAATAAATTTGAAATCCCAACTGGTCCACTTTCCTTTAAGTGTGCAAAGATTTTGGTCCCCGGCATTTAATACATCAAACTTTCCCCCTATGGAGAAAAATTTTTGCTTAAACTTTCCGACCAGTTTTTCATTTTCGTCAAATACTTCAACAGTAGATAGAAAGATGGAAACGCCTCTCTTAACAGATAAAACTTTTTCTCCCGCTGTGGTCTTGATTTCAACGTCAAAAGGTGTCATTCTTTTATAATCCGTAAATCGCAAGATTTTTGTAAACCAACCTAAATTTTCCTCCCTGCAATTCATGATCATATCCTGGTTGGACGGATCGTAAATGTCATAATTATTTGCTGCTTTAAACATGCCTACATGTTCTTTGACAAAGAATAGATTTCTTTTTAATACGCTGTTCATCAGGGTGTTATTAACTCATTAAAATTAGTTCTTGTTGAATCTGTTTTGGAAGATTGGCCACGACCAAGTCGTAAGAAATATCTAACCAACTATAAAGAATGTCATCAGGAATAGTTCCATCCATAATCACGTTACTCCAGTGCTTCTTACTAAAATAGGCCGGTTCTTTCATTGCCTCATATTGTGATCTAAGCTCTTCTATAGTGTTTGGATGACATTTGATGCTAAAGCTATCAAAAGTATTGATATCGGTGGCAGTGAACATTTTTCCCATCACTTTAAATACCAGCACATCAGGCAATTTAGAAAATGGAATGGACTCCTCGACACCTTTTTTGGCCAGACAATGTGATCGATACTCCTCAATATTCATTAAAAAAGCTCATTAACCTCACTCTCCCTGTCTTAATATTAATATTAACCCCTGATTCTTAGGAATGAGTAGGGGACTATCCACTTCGAATTTGTTGAAATCTTGTAATCCTTCGATTCTGGGACTATTCAATTGAACTGACGCAGGATCTATTCCTAATTTGTCCCAGTCAATCTCTATGGTCACTTTTTCGTTTTTGTCAGACCAGGAGCCAATGGCTATCATTACCTTGTCGGGATGAATATAGACCGTGCTCTTAATTCCAGGGTGATTAGTTTTTACTGGTGATCGGTCCACCCAGTAGCCCAACATTTCACTGTTGGCAATGTCAAAATCGTCAAATAATTGCCAGATGGCTCGAGGATCATACTCTCCATATACTCTTGTTGTCATGCCATAAACCAGGCCACGGTAGGGGTGACCTCCTTTTTCCAGCATTTCTCCATAAAGCCCATAAGGAATGCCCGAAACTTCTACCATCCAATAGTCCGGCGCCAGATCATATTCAAAGTACTCTCCAAACCAAAGCCTGGAGACAAATGGAAAATGCTCCATGTACAAAAAGGCACTATTGGTAAACCCATCTCGATTATTGTATTGATTAGCCGAATGTAAATCGATTACGTAATCATCATTTAAGACATTTGCTATTCTTTTTACTGTTGTTCGACTGAAGGCAATATCATCCAGGTAGAGTCCATCCATCTTTTGATTTTTGGCCAACCAGTTGATTCCTTCGATGTAGTAATTGGTCCATCTGGAGTTTCCTTTGTTGAGTATAGCCGCATCGTTTACCCTGGTGGCGTGCCAGGCAGAATGATAGTTGGCCTTGAAATGTTCTTGCAGCCAGCTATGACCACCACCTTCACCATCGTTAAGAATTTCAGTTCCCAGGCTTTTGAATGCAAATAATTCATGGGCTTTATAGCTTAGCTCTCTGATAGTGTTGTATAACTTCACTTTTACCCCTTTACTGTGTGCTTCATCGATGTAAGCTTTTTGCAGATCAACATTGTAAAATGGATAATTAATATAGGGGTTAATCTCATTGGCATGATGAACATTAACAATGGTCCCCTTCCATTTGACCACAGAATCAACAGGCACATATTTGTGCACAAACCTTGTTGAAAAGTGAGTCTTTGTGTCAAGTAGTTTAAAAGGAGTAATCAGGAAACGAATGTTAAAGTTGAGGGTATCTCCTTGTTGGATTTCCCTGGCCCCACTGTAATTTTCAACCTTTACAAACCCATCTTCAGAAGAGATGTTAATTCCGCCCTTTGAATCGTTGAACCACGAAGGCGGAAGGTTCAGAGGCTTGTTGTGGTAAAAATTGGTGTTCAGCGGACGTTCATAATTCTCATCTCTGAGAACGTACTGCAATCCCTTATTGACCGTGCCCAACCAGGCACCTTCCTGGTGTTTTTTAATGTCCCACTTCCACTCAATATTTTCAGCACGTTTTCCCCCTTTAAAGCCTAATCCAAGTAAATATTCTGCTGCATCATTTTCTAATGGAATGTTAAGTCTGATGTTCTCAACGCTTACATCTTCTTTTGCCATCAGAGTGATTTTATA
>JAJCYL010000262.1 GCA_029262955.1 Cytophagales bacterium
CCTCCTAATTCTTCTTATAGTAAGCAGGCTTCTTATTTATTCCACAAACCACCCCTTCTCCCCTTTAGGGGAGGTGTCTGTGTGAAAGACAGAGGGTGTAGGGGGGATGTTTTGCTCCATAACATCGCCTGCTCTTGGAAAAGAAAAATTATGGAGTCGTTACATCTTACAAGCGGTTCAGAAGAGTTTCAAAATTTCAATCCCCATTCTTAATTGCCGTGTTTTAGCTGAATTGACCTGGTTTGACTTGATAAGATATTTAAGGCTCATAACCCGAAGGTCACAGGTTCAAGTCCTGTCCCCGCTACTCTGATAATCAGGCAGTTACATTAAGTTGTAGCTGCCTTTTTTATTTACTGTACAACATATGTACAACAAAAATGTGCTTTTAATGATAATGAAGGGCTTATTAATATCTTCTTGATAAGCCAACTTGCCCATATTTTCGATTCAATCAACTTTTTCTTCCCAAAACTGACCATTCCTTGACTATCCCACAGTATATGAGGGTTACTTATGAGGTGTAATCTCCAGCATCAGGAGAGGATGACTAGTAAATCATGGCTACGTTCTGATCATGGGGCAGCGAAACTCTTTGCGTCAGAATTTGGAGCTATGAAGTACGGACTGCACTGTGTTGATCATACGTAGGTAATTAGGAATTTGGGAGAAAGCTAACCTGAAAAGTTATAGAAAAGTTCAGGACTATTAAATTCCTAATTTTAGCTGTAACCTGAAAACGTAAGTAACTTTATAAAGGATTATTACTGAATATAAATGACTGATTACAAAAACTAAATGTAACCTCAATGCATATATAATTAATACAATGGCAGATTATCAAAATATATTAGAATTCATTAAAAATAAGGATCCTAATGGGTTACAAGAGCTGTATAGATCCTATGGTAGGAAATTCTATGGCTACGCTGTAAAAAAATGGAATCTATCTGAAGATGAAGCTTGGGAAGTAGTCTATAAAACACTTGAAACACTCGTTTTAAAACTGCCGAACTATCAATTTGAATCTGAGGCACATTTCAATAATTTTCTTTACAAGGTCTTTACCAATTTCTTAAGGCAAAATTTCAGAAGTCAGCGAGCCAATCAGAATGATATCAAGTATATTAATATTAATGAAGATCCGACAGAAGATAATCAAGGACTACCGTCAAATAAGTTACGTTTTGAAATAGACAAACAAACTTTTAATGAATACTATCAATTGGAAGCCCTTGAAAATCCAAAGTTGTTGTTACTAAATGTAGCCTTGGAAAAACTTCCTGTGGGTGAAAAAGATATTCTTTTATTACGAGCCCAGGGTTTTTCTTATGAAGAAGTTGCTCAATTACTTAAAGTGAACAACAACCAACTTAAAGTAAAACATCACCGAGCAAAACAAAAACTACTTAAAATATTAGAAGAAACCATAAAAACTCAATCACATGAATAATCAGAATAACATAGATACTCTTGAGGAAGCGTTAAGGATAATTTGGCTGGAAAGCTCAAAAGAAGCGGACATATCACGTTCTGAGCTAGAGATTCAAAATATCTTGAATGCTGATTACGCAGTAGAAATGTCCGCAAGCAAACAATCTGCAATGATGGAGAAATTAAACATTACGCTTGCAACTCCTTCATTTGGCCATGTGTTGAACATAGCTATGAGTCAAAAAGGTATCACTGCAGAAACATTGGCTGCTAAAACAAAACTTCCATTAGAAATAATAGAAGACTTGAAGATAGATAACATTTATACAAACAATGTTCCTGTTATGCTTTTCAAGAACATGCTAAAACAACTAGACATCTCTTTCAAATCAATTGAACAGTCCATTTGGAAAACATTCAGTACTTTGAAAAGCAGAGAATTTGCAAACCGAAGTTTTATATCACAACCCGCATTTAGGCGTAGCCAAAATAGCTCAAGAGATTCTTTTATGAAACTGAATAGTAAGACGGATGGGAAGGAGTTATATGAAAATGAAGAGGCCTTGAAAAATTATCTTACAAAACTAGAGAATCTAATGCGATAAGATATATGCATATTTTTAACGTAAATATTGAAGGATATTGGAGGGAAAAACATAAAGCTGTAATACCTGACCATTCAGGAGTGTATTTTGTTTATGAGGCAAAATATGATCAGGAAAAAGACATTGTAAGGTTAATTCAGTTGATCTATATAAACTCATCCGAGAATGTAAAGACACAGCTTACTAATAATGAAAAGCATAAGACCTGGCTAGATCATATAAATGTAGATAATGAGTTGTGCTATTCAACAGGATATGTTGAAAGTGCTAATAGAAGCCAAGTAGAGGCAGCTTATGTTTTTAAACACAAGCCGTTATTTAACACGGAGGGTGTTGATTCTTTTTCGTTCGATCGAACAACAATTATATCCATAGGAAAAACGGCATTGCTGGACACAAATTTCACAGTACAAAAAACATAAACAGTCTATTATGTCAGATAGAATAAATTGGTCATACTCTACAGTGGGAGTTCTTAGGCAGTGCAGCCGAAAATTCTATTTTGGACATATACTGGCTAACTATGGAAAATCTAATAAGCTAAAAAGAAAAGCGTTTGAATTAAAGCAAATGCAAAATCTATCCATGTGGCAAGGGTCTGTTGTCGATAAAATAATGGAAACAATAATAATACCAGCTATTGCGAATAAAGATAGATTGGACTTTCACCTGTTTGCGGAAGAGGCGGCTGCCTTAGCAGATCAAAGATTCGCGTTTTCAAAGAAAAAATCTTATCAGGAAGAAGGCGTTACAAAAACTGTGGCAGGTGATGACTTTTGCATTCTTAATATTCATGAAATAGAAGAGGCTTACACTGATTCAGAGATTTCTCATGCTTATCAAAATGTTCGGGATGTGGTTATTAATATTCCAAATATTCTGATGCCCGACAATAAAACGTTGCTAATTGATTTTTTAAAGGAGGCCAACAGTCTATATCCGAACGTTTCCAATAGACAGGTTGAAATTGAAACTGCTAACGTAAAACCACAAATAGACCTAGTCATATATGACAAAAAATGGAAGCCCGTGGTTATGGATTGGAAAGTATCTGACAGCTGGACAAGTGACTATTCAAAACAGTTGGTGATTATAGGCATAGTGATTTACTTAAAAAGACTTGAAACACCAGACAAACCACCCTTTGAATACGAAGACATTAAACTGTATGAAGTTGATCTTTTAAAAGGCACAGTTAAAGGGCATGAATTTACGGAGGAGATTGTAGCGGAAATGATTGATGAAATTAATTTAACTAGCTCAGACATTAAACTGATACGGGAAGAGATCAAGGAAAATAATCTAACTATAGAAGACTTCGATACTACCGACAATCAGTCCACATGCAAATTTTGTAATTACGCAACGCTTTGCTCTTTTTTAATACAACACAAATTTCAATATGATGAGAAAGCATATCTTAAATTTATACGAGATAAACAATCTGCATAAAATTGATTTTTCTTATAAGCTAGTTGAGTTTGATTTGGATTATCTAAACGATAATCCAAGAGAACTCAAAAAGTGTCTTGAAAAGATCGAATCGCAAATTGCTTCTGATATACGGGGACCAGCAACCGTAATAAGAGTTGAAGGAAAAAGATATGTTGCAATTCCATCGAATAGAACATTAAAGAGATCAAAGGCAAATGCCGGTTCAGTTAGCGTCCCATTAAAAGAACTTCATCAAGTTCATCAGTTGAGCATGAATGAACCTGGTCATAAGGCATTGAAACATAATCTACTCGACTTTGAAATAAGGAATCACCTGAGAAGAAAAGAACTTTGGACCTTAAACACTTATCAATTCTATGTAAAAACACCTATCTATAGCAACAGCGATTCAGATATCGAAATATACGGTGGTTTTGCGTATAGATTGATTGAAGACAATG
>JAJCYL010000263.1 GCA_029262955.1 Cytophagales bacterium
AAAGGATTCGAGGAGGATTTTATAAAGGAAGCATGCAGCGCTTACAAGCAAGAATTAGATTTAGAACTAAAGATATATCACGTCAAAATAGGTGATGGTTTGAAAATTATATAATCTCAATTTTATGGATACCAGGAGAAATTTCATCAAAAAGACAACCGCAACCGGAATCGCTGTTGGCATCGGATTGCCGAACATATTATCAGGACAAGATGATAGGAAAGTACGACTTGGCTTCATTGGAGTAGGTCTGCGTGGTAGAGAACACCTTCGATTATCTCTTCAAAGAAAGGATACAGAAGTGAAGGCGATTTGTGACCTGGATCCGGATGCCATCAATAAAGCAAAGGATTTGGCAAAGAAAGCTGGAAAGCCTGAGCCAGCAGTTTATACAGGAGATGAATGGGCCTGGAAAAAAATGCTGGAGCGTGATGATATTGATGGTGTTGTAATAGCTACACCGTGGTTATGGCATGTCCCTATGTCTATTGGAACCATGAAGGCAGGCAAATACGCTGGAGTTGAGGTGTCAGTGGCCAATACTGTTCAGGAATGCTGGGATCTGGTCAACACATCGGAAGAGACAGGAATGCCTTGTATGATCCTTGAAAATGTATGTTACCGGAGGGATGTGATGGCAGTATTGAATATGGTACGTGAAGGCATGTTTGGAGAGCTAATCCATTTGGAGTGCGGCTACCAGCATGACTTGAGACATGTGAAGTTCAATGACGGTAAAGATGCTTACGGCAAAGGAGTTGAATTTGGTGAAAAAGGGATTTCAGAAGCCAGTTGGAGGACAGCGCATTCAGTCAACCGCAACGGTGACCTCTATCCCACACATGGTATTGGGCCGGTTGCAGAATACCTCGATATCAACCGGGGAAATAAATTCGATTACCTCACTTCTGTTGCCACTAAATCGAGGGGTTTACATGATTATATTGTAAAGAATGGCGGTGAGAACCATCCCAATGCAAAAGTGAAATTCAAATTGGGGGACATTATCACCACCACCATCAAAACCCACAACGGGGAGTCGATAATAGTTAGCCATGACACAAACCTACCGCGTCCTTATTCATTGGGATTCAGGGTGCAGGGTACCAATGGCATTTGGATGGACATCAATGACTCTATCTATATTGAAGGTAAAAGCCCCAAGCCACATGAATGGGAACCTGATGCCGCTTATATGGAAAAATATGACCATCCACTCTGGAAAAAATTTGGAAAGCATGCGGAGGGAGCAGGTCATGGGGGTATGGACTATTTTGTTAATCACGCCTTTGTTGAATCAATAAAACGTAAGGCGCCAACCCCACTTGATGTGTATGATGCAGCAAGCTGGAGTGTAATCTCACCACTTTCAGAGCAATCGATTTCACAAGGTAGTGCACCGGTGTTATTCCCGGATTTTACCAGGGGAAAATGGATGGTGAGGAAGAATACCTTTGCCCTTGACGACAGCTATTAAGTAGGGTATTGTCCTCCCTTGATTCTAATGATTTTATAAGAAGAGAATGAAATTACTAATTATGGCTGCCGGAATCGGCAGTAGATATGGTGGTCTGAAACAAATTGACAGCTTTGGACCTAATGGAGAAGCTATTATGGATTACTCCATTTACGATGCTATTCAAAGTGGTTTTGATGAGGTGATTTTCATCATACAGGAAAATATGATCAAAGACTTATATGAGAAGTTTTCTCATAATTTTGATGGTAAAATTAAGGTTAGCCATGTCATTCAAAGCACAGAAATCGAAGTGAATGGTGATGTAGTTTCTCGAAAGAGGCCGTGGGGAACGGCGCATGCGATTCTGTCTTCAAAGTCAATGATTAACGAGCCATTTCTCGTAATTAATGCGGATGACTTCTATGGTACTCGGGCCTTTAGGCAAGTTACCGACTTCATTCTTGATTCCAAATTTGAAAATGAATATGCACTTGTAGGCTATCGATTGGGTAATACATTGTCTGATAGCGGTAGTGTTGCCAGAGGAGTTTGCCAAACCAATGGAGATGGTTTTTTGTCAGCAATCGAAGAAAAGACTAAAATATCTAAAGAGGGAGACCTTATTATTAATCAGGAGAATGAGGAAAAGGAAATACTCTCTCCTGAGACAGTTGTTTCAATGAATTTTTGGGCATTCCGGCCCTCAATTTTTAATCACATACAGTCGAGATTTGATGAATTCATTTTGGAGAATAGTAATAGCGAAAAGGCTGAACTCTTCATACCAAATGTTTTAAATGAACTCTTAAGGCTGGGTAGTATTAAAATAAAGGTGATTGAGAGCGTTGATCCCTGGTTCGGAGTTACCTATAAGAGTGATAAATCGTATGCTACCTCTCGTATTGATGATTTAATTAAAGATGGAACATATCCTGAAAAGCTATGGTCTTGAAACCTTCGCCGCCCTTTGAGGATATACTAGCAGGTTTTGGGTTAAATAACACATTTAGTCATACGCCTCTAGGCCAAGGTCACATAAATGACACTTATCTTATCAGTTCGGAGATAGAGACCAAAAGCTATGTTCTTCAAAGAATAAATCACTTCGTTTTCGAGCGACCGGATCAATTAATGGAGAATATTGAAACCATTAAAAACCATGTAACTGAAAATAATTTGTGTACGGGGGAAGAATTAAGTCTCCTCAATTATCGAAAAACCAAAGAAGGTGAACTGCTATTCACAGATAGCGGGGGTAATTATTGGCGTTTAAATGAGTTTATACCCGACACTTTCACCGTCGAGTTTGTTGAAGATAAGGATCACGCCTACGCCGCAGCCCATGCTTTCGGGAAGTTTGCCTCAAACTTGTCCACCCTCCCATTGGCTCAAATGCACGAAACAATCAAGAATTTTCACAACGCGGAAATGAGAATGAGCAAATTTCATGATGTCACAAAGAGAAATCCGTTGAACAGGGTGGAGTTGGCTCAGGACGAGTTAAAAATGGCGTTAGAGCATGAGTATTTGGTCCACATGTTAAATAACTTGTTACCAAAGATGCTAATAAGGGTAACTCATAATGATACAAAGATCAATAACGTACTTTTTAGTAGAAATACGGGGCAGGTAGTTAGCGTAATTGACCTTGATACCGTAATGCCTGGATATTTGATATATGATTTTGGAGATATGGTGAGAACTTTCTCACCCTCTGCTGGTGAGGAGGAAATCGATCTTACTAAGATTGAATTGAGGAAATCTATTTTTACGGCGCTGGCTGATGGTTATCTTCAAGCAACACATCCGATCATTTCAGAAATTGAAAGCGAGCATCTTGTCTTTGGTGGTATGCTGATGACTTATGTTCAAGCTGTACGATTCCTAACCGATTATATTGAAGGTGATGTCTATTATCACAAAATATTAAGGGCCGATCAGAACCTTCAAAGAGCAAGAAATCAATTTGCCCTATTGAACTCGATCATTGATCAGAAAGAAGACCTGGAGGCAATCATTCATCAATTCAATTTTCAGAACTAATTTGTCATTGCCTCTTAAGGCTTGAGTTAAACAAATTTGGTTACCCCTGGTACAGCCACTTCGTATTTTCCATCATTATCTGGCAGGATTGGTGCCTGATCGTTAAACGAATTAAGCTCACCAAATAGTTTTAAGTCTGTTGCCATGGCTTCGTCCCAAGTAATCAGTTGACCGGAATAAGTAGCCATTCTTCCCAAAATAGCTGTCATGGTGCTATTGGCACCATTTTCAACATCGCTGAATTTATATGTCCCTGCTTTTATAGCTGCAAATAATTCATTATGCTCTTGTTGATATGGATTAATATCTGATTTGGCATTGTGTTCGTATATGGTTTTGCCATCAGCGGATTTTATCAATCCCAAGCCGCTTCCATCTACCTTTATATTTCCTTTCGTTCCCTGAAATACTTCTTCAACCCGATTAAGGCAGCCTTTCTGATGCCTGCATTGGCTGGATATAACCTGACCTTCAGGGTAGACAAACTCTACAAAATGGTGGTCAAAAATATGGCCATGGTCACGTCCCTTTCTAGTTTCCCGACCTCCCATACCTTGAGCTGTCACAGGAGTTGATCCTATAAACCAATTCGCAGCATCAATATTATGGATATGCTGCTCTAATATATGGTCTCCACACAGCCAGGTGAAGTAATACCAATTACGCATTTGATATTCCAATTCAGTCTGCTGGAACTTTCTGGGCCTAACCCATACCCCCGCACTATTCCAATAGACCTGACCAGACACAATATCTCCCACTTTGCCATCTCGAAGTCGCTTTTCAACTTCCAAATAGCTCTTTTGGTAGTGCCTTTGCAGCCCAACAACCACATTTAATTGTTTCTGTTTTGCCAATTTACCTGCGGCGATCACTCTTTTTATCCCTGCTACGTCAGTAGCAAGTGGTTTTTCCATAAATACGTGTTTCCCCTGATTAATGGCATATTCAAAATGTAGTGGACGGAATGCAGGTGGAGTGGCAATAATGACAACGTCAGCCATATCAATTGCATGTTTGTAGGCGTCAAAACCAACAAACATAGTATCGCTGGTAACCTTCAATCTATCGGCTTTGCCATATTTACCATTCAACCCTTTAAAACTTTTCTCAACCTGATCGCCAAAAACATCTGCCATGGCAACCAACTTGACGTCTTTATCAGCCTCCAATGCCTGGGCTGTAGCACCTGTTCCTCTACCGCCGCAACCAACCACAGCTATTTTGATGTCTCCTGCAGCTGCTACATAAGCACTTGATTCTGATGGTAGTGAAGTAAGGATCATTCCTGCACCAGCTACTTTAGCTGAGTTTTGCAAAAAATTTCTACGGGTAGTTTTCTTTTGACTTTTCATAATTTTTTTATTAGTACTCTTCAATTGGTAGCCCCCAAAAGGTTTCCATTTCAGATTGATTATACAATTTTTTCGGACGCACAATGCGAAACCCTACATGAGTGGCATCAGTCATCCACCAAAGACTCTTTGGAAACTGAGGATCTCTTTTTTTCCAGTCTATTGAGGAAAACCCTCTTGCCGCCGAACGCAGCTCATTGGCGTTGTCAGACCAGCTACCTCCTCTCACTACTCGAGGGTAAAGCGATTCAGGAAAATTAACCGGGTCTGTTGACAATGTACCCAATGTGGCGTAGTGATTTGGTGCATAGGCATCAATAACCCATTCCGCAACATTGCCATGCATATCATATAAGCCCCATCGATTGGGACGCTTTTGTCCACTTGGTTGAAAGGTTCTCTCGCTATTATTTTTATACCAGGCGTATTCATCCAATTGGCTTGAAGTCTTCCCAAAGCTATAAGCCTCTTTACTCTCCGCCCTGCATGCGTATTCCCATTCTGCCTCAGTTGGCAACCGATAAAAGTAACCAGTCTTGGCTGTTAACCACTTACAAAATGTGGAGGCTGCATATTCCGTAAGATTAATCACCGGATGGCCTGGTTTGTTGAAATTGACATAAGGCATAGTAGCTGCAGATACTCCGTCCACTTTCATTTCTATTTCACCTTGTTTATCGGATTGTTGGCTGTCAATTTCACGATAAAGGAATAATTCATAGAGATCCCATGAAATCTCAAGGGAACTCATCCAAAAATCACCAACATTAACAAGGTGAGTAGGACTCTCGTCTACTTGAT
>JAJCYL010000264.1 GCA_029262955.1 Cytophagales bacterium
AATTCCCATAACTTCATCTTTCGAAAGATGGGAAAATCATGGAATCGGCACCAATGCACTTATGCTGGTTGGACATGGCCAGGTTCGATCAAATGTTTTAGGTGATGATGACCATGAACCAACAGCAGAGGAATTAGAAGAAATGAAAAGCCTGGTTAGAGAGGCTATGGAAAGTGGAGCATTCGGTATTTCAACTGGTCTTTATTATGCTCCGGGGTTCTTTGCAAAGACTGAGGAAGTGATTGAGTTGTCAAAGGTAGTTGCAGAATATGATGGCATTTATGATACCCATCAGCGAGATGAAAGTTCCTATTCAATTGGCCTTATGGCTTCAGTCGAGGAGGTTATTAGGATTGGACAAGAGGCAAAGCTTCCAGTTCATATATCTCACATTAAAGGGTTAGGAGTGGATATGTGGGACAAAAGTGGAGAAGTTATTGATCTTATTAATAATGCCCGAAATGATGGAGTTGATATCACCGCCAACCAATATCCCTATGTCGCCTCAGGTACTGGAATGGTTGCGGCCACGTTACCCCGTTGGGTCGAAGGGGGAGGTGAAGAAGAAATGCTCAAACGCATTAAGGATCCTGAGATTGTACCGCGTATTAAAAGAGAAATGAAGGAGAATATCCGAAGACGAGGGGGAGGTAGCTCACTTCTGTTGACAAATCCTGAGAATCCTGATTGGAAGAATAAAACCCTAGCCCAATTGGCTGAAAAATGGGAATTGAACGAAGTTGATGCGGCTATCAAAGTAATCTTAGCCGGAGGCTCTGGGCTTGCCTCCTTCAACATGAAGGAAAGTGATATCGCTAATTTCATGAAACAAGGCTGGGTGGTTACTGGTTCTGATGGTTCAACCAATCACCCCAGGAAATATGGCACCTTCACCAGAAAAATAAGGAAGTATGTGTTGGAAGATTCAATACTAACTATGGCCGCGGCGATCAATCAAAGTACAAGCCGGACAGCTGAAATATTGAAAATTCCTGAGAGAGGAAAATTGAAAATAGGATACTATGCAGATGTAGTGATCTTTGATCCAAATACAATTGCGGACAAGGCTTGGTTCACCAATCCCGAGGAATTGTCCGAAGGCATTGAATATGTAATTGTGAATGGTGAAATCACCATTGAAAAAGGCAACTACCTCGGAAACAAGGCTGGAAGGGTGCTTCGCAAATTATGACTTAGTCAATTCCTTACTAGCTTCCATTGACCATCGTCCATTCAAAGCTTCTTTGTAGTTGGCGATTTTATCATGGAAGAGTTTCACAAAATTTGTAATCTGGTACTTTTGGGGAGCATGGTAAATATTGGTATTTCCTCTATCCGTGTCTTCCCAAAATGCCGCGGCTGTCTCCTTTATCCTCTTGCAATCCTCCACTACAATTTGGACAATATTGTTTTTTGATAACTCTTTGATGCCCACCAAATAATCTATCATTCTATCCAAAAGATAATTAGCCAGATGCTCACTGTCCTTTTCGAGATAGTATAAAATGAGTGCAATTTGAATAAGACGAGTCCCGTCATTTTTCAGATCATTAATATTAGCATGGTACGACCGGTCAGGTTCAAGGTCTGCAAAGATTTTCAATATTTTCTGCTGAAATTCCATTTCTCTATCATTCTCATGGAGTCTTATCAATATCACCTGCAGCTCTTTATTCAGCGCATCAACAAGAAATCTAAAATGGGGTTGATCCTTACTCAGTTTATATAGTTCACTCACATAGTAGGTAAAATACTTGCAACTCCGAAGAACATATTCATTTTGACCCGCCTTAATAAAATCGTGAATAAGGTAGTTATAATGATAAACACTGTTGTAAACTCCCCTTATGTCGGCAGTCTTAGTAGCTTGCTTTATACCTATTCTGAGTATCGTATTAAATTGAATTAGTACAAGATCTATGGATTTCTTTTGTTTGGTTTCAAGGGCAGTATTTCCAATTTTGGCTAATTCATTACCACATTGGGAAGCGAGATCGTGATGACCTTGTTCTATTAGATCCCGATAAGTACCAACCAATATTCGGAATATCTTGTGTTCATAAAATGTTTTATCCCGCTCAATTTGATTAAAACTTTCTCCAAGGGTTTTAAATGAAATGTCATGATGGATTCCCGATGAGATCATGAAAAAACCTGGCTGAATTTGATGCTTAATCCTCAAGTAGCTCCTCATTGAACGTCCGAAACGATTTATAATCTCACTTTTTGCTTCCTTAAACTGCACGTAGCCCAATTGGTCATCCAACTGGTTGATTGTATCCAATAAATAATGCTGGTAATCTCTAACTTTTTTGGGTTCATCATTATCGCTTGCGAGTCGATCTATAAATTTCTTATTCTCCTGGAAAATTTTTGAGATTACATTACTGGTCTTTGTATAACTAAGAATGTAGAATGTATATGGAATACCTCCAAAGATTGCCAATGGTAGTATTAGATAAACGTTCATAAATATCACATTATTCCAATAGATAGAGTCGACCGCCAGGTTGAGCTGCATATAGATATTTTCCATACTCCCCATTGTGATACCCCATATATAGTAGAGGCTGGGGTAATCGCCGAGATAGTAATCAATGAGTTTAGGATTGCTTTGTGAAGCAATGGATATAACAATGATGAGTGTCCCTAAGATGATACCAAGAAGAGTCAACCAAATTTCGGGAGCAAACTCGATGAAGAAATAGGTATCATCAATACTCGAGTGAAATTCCAGAGAGAGATCTACAGGAATCAGGTATATCAAACCATGTAAAAAAACCCACACAAAAATTACCATCATAAGAACGAGGACGGACTTTTGAAAACTGTTTAAAATTAGGTTCATAGCTGTTAAGAATTTGAGAGCTCCTGTGCCTCTTGCTTAATAATATTTTCCTCTTCGATCACTCCACCTTCTGATGAATTATCATCAGTTGTTATAGGAAGTTGCACGGAAAAAGTGGTCCCAACACCGTGCTCACTTTTAAAAGTGATAGTGCCGTGATGCTTGTCTAAGATCTTCTTTACTATATCAAGTCCAAGACCAGTTCCTTCTCCTTCCTTCTTTGTGGTAAAAAATGGTTTAAATATTTTATCCTGAACTTCTTCAGGGATACCTCCACCTGAATCAGTTAGTGAAACTTCTATACAATCATTTTTTTGAGTTACTGATATTTCCAATTTTCCTTCAAAACTCATTGCATGCAAGGCGTTATGAAGCAGATTGGTCCATACTTGATTAAGTTCATCCGGATAAGCCATGATGTGAGGTACATCTTCGTAGTTCTTGACCAATTCCACCCCAAACTTCATCTGGTTGTAGTAAATGGTTAAAACCGTATCAATATTGTCTGCGATATCCGTTGATGTCTTTTCCTCATAAGCATTTTGATGCGAATACTTTTTCATAGCAAATACTATTTTGGAAGCCCGTTGAACCGCTTGCCTGATATTATCATTGCTGATTCTTACAAGTGACAAACTCAAAGCTGCTTCGAAAATCTTGCCGGCATGTCTATGAGTAATTAATGGCAAGATTTCCTCATAGACTTCAAAAATGTTCATCTCCGTTAGCGTGTCTGCCAGATCTTCGGCACCCTTCACTCCTAATCCCTCTAGTCTACCTTCTAATCCACGTCTTAGCTTTCTAACCTCTCTGGAAGTTGGTCGTTCACTTGTCAGATTGTCCATGATCAATACAAAAAATACATGTAACAGATCTGGTGGAAGAATTTTAACAACTCTCGGAAGTAAATGACTCGCTTTGTCCACTGCGTTTTGAATGTTCTCCGAAGAGGCGTTTATGGCACCAAGTGGTGAATTAACTTCATGGGCAATTCCTGCCATTAACTGGCCCAATGTGGCAAGCTTCTCAGACTGAATCATTTGGGTTTGCGTAGACTTCAGCTCTGACAATGCATTTTCGGCCTGATCCCTACTCCCCTCAAGTGCTTTATTTTGAGTGTTTATTTTCTCAGCCTGTATCTTTATCTTTTTATCAGCTTGCTTGATCTCGTCTATTGCTTTGGCAATTTGAGACCCCATGTATACCACTTGCTGCTCAATTTCTCCTTTTGCTCCCTCTAAAGAATTGGTGAAGTTGAGTTCTGCATACTCTTTCATCGTTTCAAGTATGACGTTGACATCCTTCCCAACCTTTTCGCCAAGGATATCAATCATTTTATCAAAACTCTTTTTTAATTTTTGTAATTCCGGATTTCTTCCTTCCTCTTCAACAGAAATGGTAAGGGTCCCTTTCTGTATTTGATCTAATGCATTGGTGACTTCTGAAATAAGTCTATTGTCCTTTTCAATGCCCTCGTCTATAATTTTGATGTTGGTGTTGACTATCTTGACCATTGCACCAATTTCATCGTCACTTCTGGCTTCTATCAATGCGGTCTTAGTAGTAACTCTATTTAAAAAATCAAAAAATTGAGAAAGCCCCTCTTGAAAATGGATAAGGGGAATAGTTACCAACGTACGCACAAGAAATGCGCAAAGAAGGATGGTCACCAATGTGACAACAAGTCCAATCAACAGGTTATTTATAAATTGATTGTATATCGGTGCCATCATTTCATTCTCAGAGATCTCAACTATGACATACCAGTCAATTGATGGAATTGATTTAGTTCCCACATAAAGTTTGTCATTGTCTCTGAAATAATCTGTCAGTAAATGGGGCGAGGTGAGGATACTCTCCTTTAGATTGGAAATACCAGCTATTTCGTCAATGTTTCTATTGGAGAGATTTTCAATTTGAGCGGTCTTTTGCTTTATGTCGCCTGTAATTTTGATAACGCCGTCCTGATCTATAACAAGCAAACTTCCCTCTCCTGTTATTTCATTGTTTATCGACGCTGTCAAATCGTCGATGGAAAATCCAACCTGACAAGAGCCCAACAATTCCTTTTGGTCGTTCCTAATAGAGTGATTCACCCAAAATATCATTTTCCCAGTTTCATCTGGTTGAGTAAATGCGGTAGTCTGTTTCTGATGAAGATGTTCGTAGTGGCGACTTTCATCATTGTCTATCTCTACAATCCCCTTAGAGGTTATATAATCGGAGTTTGCATACACTCTTAGGTAATCTAATTCCAACGTGTTAGTGAGACGAGTAAGATATTCGGAAATGGCCAATATCGAGATCTCTTTGTTACCAAGCATTTCTGGTAATACACCTTCCGACATTACAGATGCCATTTTTGTGCTCAGATCAAGTTTATGCTGAATAATCTGATGAACAATATCCAAAGAACCAGGGAGCTCACTCTCTAATATTTTTTCTACTAATTTTTCCTGCGAGCTCTCATAACTATATACACTTACGCCGATGTAAGAAACGAAAAACAACAAGGAGGTAGCAAGTATGAGTTTAATGCTAATTCCATGTTTTCGTAAATTCATTTCAATGTTTTAGTGTAAAACTTACTTCCGGCCCTCGACAAAATACATATCCGCATCACCCTTTCCTTTAACCTCCATTTTACCACGATGCGAACATTCAAAAGTGTCCTTAACTAATTCGTAAGTGTCTTTGGATATGTTGATTTTGCCCGATTCTCCACTTGACTCCATTCGGCTTGCGTTATTCACCGTATCTCCCCCTATATCGTAGACGAATTTATTTTTACCTACAACCCCGGCAATTAGTTCTCCAGAATGAATGCCCACTCGTAACTGCCAAACTCCTTTATGATTTTCTCCTCTGGATGTATTCAATTCTTCCATATAATCAATCATTTCAATGGCCGCGTTAACAGCATCATTTGGGTTGGTATCATTGACTACAGGTAAACCTCCTGCGGCCAAATAACCATCCCCAATCGTTTTGATCTTTTCGAGATTATTGCGCTCTATGATTTCATCAAATGCATGAAAGCAAGCGTCCAATTGTTGGACTAATTCTTCAGGAGTCATTTTCTCCGCTATCTGAGTAAAACCAACCAAATCGGAGAAGAGGACTGTACTTTGCTTATAATACTTTGGAAGAGCTTTTCCGTTCTCTTTCAATTCCTCGGCAACTTCCTTGGGTAGAATGTTAAGCAAAAGGTCGTCTGATTTTTTCTTTGCCTTTTCTAATTCTTTATTCTGCTCTACTATCTTGGCTGTGCGTTCAATAACTTTTTTCTCCAGCTCTTTATTCATGAGAATAAGTTGTTCTTTTTGTTGCTCCAGTTCTCTGGCATTTGCAAATGCTGTCATCGCCTCGCGAACAGTCATATTAAGATCTTCTGCTTCCCATGGTTTAGGAATATATCTATATAACCCAGCCGTGTTGACCGCATTAATAATATCTAATTTCTCAGCTTGTCCAGTTAAAAGTATGGAGAGAGTCTTAGGGCATTTCTCGCGGATTTTAGACAACAACTCGTCACCCTTCATTTGAGGCATGATCATGTCTGATATTACCAGATAAGGTGGCTCCCCCAGGTCTTCAAGAAGTTCTTCGATAATTTCGAGAGCTTCGTCACCACTTTCAGCAACCTCTACCGTGCAAGTGTTATTTAGATAATTCTTTAATTGAGTTTTTAAACTATCTAAAATTACTTTCTCATCATCAACACATAATATAACCGGTTTACTCATTAGGGATTGTTTGTTTTAGGTTATTTAGTCATGCCTAGGCACAAGCTTGACATACCACATTTACCAGCTCATCACGTTTCCAGGGCTTCTTCAAGCACTTATATAAGTTTGCCTTTTCGAAAGCATTGGCAATGGTTTCCTCATCTACCTGACCGGAAAGCATGATATTGATTATGCCAGGATATTTAGAATGAACTTCTTTCAAAAATTCATCTCCTTTCATTCCTGGCATAAGCCAATCAGAAACTATGATGTGAATTCCTCCTTCTTTGGAGTAGTCTTCCACTATTTCCAACCCTTCGGATGGGCTGTCAGCGGCTTCAATATTAAACCGCGTACCTAATGCAGAGCGTAATTGGGATTTTAGACTTGAGAGTATAACCTTCTCATCGTCAACACAGAGTATTGTCTTCTTTTCCATAGCTAAAATGTTTAGATTCTTTTACAAATCTTTAGTTAAAGGCGGTTGAAACCTTTCACCATCATAAACATAGAAAAATATCATCGCATCACCTCTCATAAATCAATAAATTTTTCGAAAAAAATTTTTATTCTGTAGGAAGTAGATTCTTCAAAAACCCCATATCCTTTCAAATTTTTAAATGAGAGTACATTACCAGAAATTTGCTGCCAGACAATCCCGTTATTTTAAAATTAATTGTCTGCTTTTTTTTATAACAAACTCATGTTTAGAAATGTTCCATGTAACTGACTTTGACTCTTGAAGCTGGCAGCAGGTGATTACTG
>JAJCYL010000265.1 GCA_029262955.1 Cytophagales bacterium
GAGCCAACCCCGACCTTTCTGACTATCAAACTCTTTCCTAAGAGAGGTTGGATCGGATTGTCTATTATTCCATAAGTCCCTACTCACGTAACCACTTCCCGGAAATGGAGAAGGGGCACACATAGTAACATGCGGAGCAAAGATGATCTCGGCCCCCAGGAGAGCGGTGGCCCGAACATTCTCGATGATGTTGTTGTCATAACAAATCAGTATGCCACATTTCCAGTCATTGATTTCAAAAACCGTGTATTGGTCTCCAGGTGCCAAAGACCTATGAATGAAGGGATGAAGTTTTCTATGTTTTGCCATGACTCCTGATCCATCAACACAAACAAATGTGTTGTAGATAGATCGTCCATCTTTCTCCACCAAACCAGCTAAGATTATTATGTCGAGGTCTGACGCAATCTTAATTAATGCCTTTACACTGGCACTGTCATCCAGGTCCTCAGCCAGCGACCAACATTCTTCTTCGGATAGATCTTTGAAAAATGTATATCCGGTGATACACATTTCATGGAAACAGATCACATCAGCTTTCTGTTGTTTAGCTACCTCTGAAAGGTTCTTTATTACCGACAGGTTATAATCTTTGTCACCGCTCTTATTCTCGAATTGAGCAGTAGCAATCCTTATATTTCGCTTCTTATCAGTCAAGGCACTCTAATCAGTTTTTACCTTTTCCCAAACCTTGAAAAGTGCATAGCCACTTACTACCGATACTACCGTTAAGATCATCGCCAATGAGTAATTACCATAGATCCAATGACCTGTTCCAAACAAGGCAGCAAAAACAGACACACACCCAACCATCATGCCCAGTATCTGAAGGGGTAAACTATCGGCTTTGTTGGCTTCAATTGTTTCACCGTCTTGAGCTGCATCTTCAATGACTTTGTTCCAACCGGGACCGGCAGGTTTAATCTTTCTATAGAAATTCCTGAGTGTGGTTTTGTCTGTTCCTGGAGTAATGTATGTTGCCAAAACCCAAACAAATGTTGTTAAAAGGGCACCTGATATGGTTTTAAGCCAGGACGCCATTGGTAATATGCCGGTGCTATCATGAATAAAAGTGAGATAGCCGGCAATAATTAATGATGAGATCATGGCAATGATTTCGGTATATGCATTTATCCTCCACCAAAACCAGCGTAGTATATATATTAGACCAGTACCAGCTCCTAACAAGAGCAGCAAGTTGAAAGCCTGACTTGCATCATTTAACATCAGGCCTAACAAGGTTCCCAGGATCATTGATATGACAGTAAACCATCGACCAGCCCAGACCAATTGTTTTTCGGTTGCATCCGGATTTATAAACCTTCGGTAAAAATCATTTACCAGATAAGATGCACCTAAATTCAACTGGGTTGACATGGTTGACATGTATGCTGCAATCAATGCCGCAGCGACCAAACCGAGTAACCCTGTCGGAAGAAATGTTAACATGGCGGGATAGGCCACATCATGCCCTAATTTATCAGCTGGTAGGTTTGGAAACGCAGACTTCAAATCGGAAAGTTCCGGAAATACTACCAGAGATGCTAAAGCAATCAATATCCATGGCCAGGGACGTAAGGCATAATGAGCAAAGTTAAAAAGCAAAGTTGCGCCCATGGCATTCCTTTCATCTTTAGCGGATAGCATTCTTTGTGCAATGTATCCGCCACCTCCTGGTTCAGCGCCAGGATAGAATGAAGCCCACCATTGCACTGCCAAAGGCACGAATAGGACCGGGACCCAAACTGCCGGGTTGCTAAAATCCGGCAGGATTGACATTTTGGAAATCACAAGTTCGTTTTGCAATAGCTTCGTAAGCCCACCAACTTGTTCCATATTTACCAGGTAAATGCAGGCCCAGACGGATCCTATCATTGCCATGACAAATTGAACCATATCGGTAATGATAACTGCTTTCAGTCCACCTAAAGCGCTATAGACCAAAGTGATTGAACCAGCGATCAAAAGTGTTTGCCACCCTTTAAGATCAAGGATAACTTCTCCAAATTTTATGGCCGCAAGGGAAACAGTGCCCATGACCAAAACGTTGAAAATCAAGCCGAGATAAAGTGCTCTGAAACCCCTCAAAAATGCTGCAGCTTTTCCACTGTATCGCAGTTCATAGAATTCGATATCGGTCATGACCTCCGACCGTCGCCACAATTTAGCGTAGACGAATACCGTTAGCATACCGGTCAAAAGAAACGCCCACCAGCCCCAATTACCTGAAACTCCCTGGTCACGAATTAAATTGGTTACCAGATTGGGTGTGTCGGCCGAAAAAGTAGTTGCAACCATTGAAACCCCTAATAACCACCAAGGCATATTCCGACCAGAAAGGAAGAAATCTGAGGCACTTTGGCCAGCTTTTTTTGAGACAATCAATCCGATTACCAGCGATACGATAAAGAAAGCTAGTATTATTATCCAATCAATAGGGGCTAGGTTCATAGCTAATAATTAATGAATTTTAAAATTATAAACGACAGCATGAAGGCCTGAAATGATTAACTATGGATTGGGCCCAATCATAATTCATAATTTATAATTAATAATTGGATTTAAAAGTAGTATCTCTTAAATGCTTCTATTGCCTCATATTCAGCAAGGCCTAGTTGATCATACATTTTTGCCGTTCCTGTGTTTCGATCCTCTGCTCTTTGCCAGAATTCACGAACATCCTTACCTGGGAAAACAGCTGAATCTTTCTGAGATTGGTGTTTAAATATCGCCTTCCTTTTACGAAGAACTTGCTCAGGGCTCATGGGGACGGCCATATCAATGTCGTTAATATCCCATTCCTGCCAGGCCCCTCTATATAACCAAACATAGCAATCTTTCATCCAGTCTTCATTTTTCATTCGTCGAATGGCTTCAAAGATTGCATCCAGGCAGACCCTGTGCGTACCATGTGGATCTGATAGGTCACCAGCAGCATAAATTTGATGAGGTTTTATCTTTCGCAAAAGATCCATAATTATTTGTACATCTTCTTCTCCTATCGGCTTCTTTTTGACTAATCCGGTTTCGTAAAATGGCATCTCAAGGAAATGAGCCCGGTCATCAGCTAAACCAACATATCGACAACCAGCTTTGGCTTCCCCACGTCGGATAAGACCTTTTATTCTTTTCACTTCCTCACTATCCAATTGACCAGGTTGTTTCTCACTGAGGTCTTTTACAACCTTCTCATAAATCTCCTTGCCATGATCACTCTTGACATTATTAACCTTATTGAAATCTCTTAAAAAGTCCGCATAGCGAATAACATCGTCATCGAATACCGCAATATTACCCGAGGTTTGATAGGCCACATGTACTTCATGTCCCTGGTCGTGTAGCCGCATAAATGTGCCGCCCATCGAAATAACATCGTCATCAGGATGTGGGCTGAACAACACAACCCGTTTGACTGCAGGCTCAGCTCGTTCTGGTCGATTGGAATCGTCAGCATTCGGTTTACCACCAGGCCAACCGGTAATGGTATGCTGAAGATGGTTGAAAATGTCAATGTTAATGTCATATGCTGATCCATGCATGGTGATCAAATCACTCATGCCATTATCATTGTAGTCCCTGTCTGTAAGCTTAAGTACCGGTTTTCCGAATTTTATACACAACCAGATGACTGCTTTTCTCGTCAATTCGGTGGTCCATTCACAAGTACCAACAAGCCATGGCGTTTTGACCTGGGCAAGTTCGGCAGACGAACCATTATCTAAAACAATTGTTACATCAGGATGATTTTGAAGATAAGTGGCTGGAACAAGGTCAGATACTTTCTTTTCAATTGTTCTTTGGATGATACCAGCTTTCCCTTCACCCCATGCCATTAGAATGATCCTTCGAGACTTTAGGATAGTACCGACACCCATAGTGATCGCTTTCCTGGGTACATTATCCTGGCTAAAAAAGTCACTTGCCGCGTCAACTCTGGTCAAATGATCAAGTGTAATCATTCTAGTTGGAGAGTTTAGCCCTGATCCGGGTTCGTTGAAACCTATATGACCGGTCCGGCCAATACCAAGAATTTGAAGATCAATGCCACCTGCTTGCTCTATTTTATTCTCGTATTCTTTGCAATATTCACGATAAATATCTTTTGGGACGGTACCGTCGGGAATATGTACATTATCCTTATTGATATCAATATGATTGAATAGATATTCGTTCATGAACCGAACGTAGCTTTGTAAAGCATTAGGTTCAATTGGATAGTATTCATCCAGGTTAAAAGTTATGACGTCTTTGAAGCTCAAACCATCTTCTCTATGCATTCTGACTAATTCGTCGTAGACCGAAGTTGGAGATGATCCGGTAGCCAATCCAAGAACGCATTTTTCGCCTTTGCTATTTTTGTCTTTGATTAACTGGGCTATCTCATTCGCTACAGCAATGGAACCAGTGGAAGATTCGTCAAAAATAACGGTGCTAATTTTTTCAAAACGAGTTCTTTCGTCGTATCCTTTTTGGTTGAGTTTTAGTGATTGAGGTGCAATTTGTTGAGTTGCCATTCTTAAATTTATGATATTTGATTAAATGTCTACTGAGTTTGCGATCATGTGATCGACTGATTCCCAGACCAGAGCACTGGCCCCTAGGATGGGTACGTTATTGTCATCTAATTTTGAGGGGAGGAGCTTAACTGTATTCTGACAGCTGCGAAGCAAATGACTTTCCATTGATTTTTTTGCTGGCTCAAACAGTAAGTCTCCAGCATTGGCCACCCCTCCAACTAAAAATATTGCTCTTGGGCTAGTGAACATAACAAGATTGGCCAATTGTAAGCCGAGAATTTCTCCGGTGTGTTTGAAAGCCTCCTTTGCAATGCTATCTCCCTTCATTGCCGCATTATATATAACCTCTGAGGTAAGATCTTTGAATAGAACTTTGGCAAGTAGACTGTCGGAGTCGTTTCGGTCAGCAATTAGTTTGTAAACCGTTCTTTTTATTCCACTTGATGAAACGTATGTTTCCAGACACCCTTTTCGGCCACAACCGCAATGCCTTCCATTTTCTCTTACGGTAATATGACCTATTTCACCTGCAAGACTATCAGGTCCCTGAACTAGTTCGCCATTGGAAATGATACCACCGCCAAGGCCTGTACCCAGGGTAATAACGATGAAATCCTGCATACCAACTGCTGCTCCATAAGTCTTTTCTCCAACAGCTGCTAAATTTGCATCATTGTTGATGAAAACTGGAACCTGATATCTCTTTTGCAGGAACTCTCGAAGGTTCACTTTTCCTTCCCAATTCAGGTTAGCGGCATTGGATACTATTCCGGTTCTACTGTTGGCCATCGGTGCACCAACGCCTATGCCACTTAGGGTAAGATCGTCATTGGAGTTTAATAGTTCATCGACTTCGTCTTGAAGTTCATTAAGGAATGAGTGGGATAAATTTTCAGATGAGGTGGGAAGGGATGTTTTCTGAAGAATTTCGCCTTCCCTGTTCACAATGCCGATTTTAGTATTCGTACCGCCGATATCAATACCTAGTGCAATGTCCATGAATTGGTTAATAGTGGATCCGATGACAAATTTGGAGTTATCTGCCAATTGTTAAACCGAAGAATTGCACAAAATGCAAGGTTAAAATCTCACTCGTATAAATCATCTAAATCCGTTTGACAGAGCTGTTCATATAATTTGGCTACCTTCCTGGTTACTACTTGCAGGTATCTTTCGCCTTTTTCTGCGGTTGAATCTTTTGGATCACCAATTCCCGTGTCTTTGGTTACCTTGGTCCACTGACGTTCCGCCCAGGCCCAACCTTCCCGAATTCCTTCGATCTTAAATTTTTTACCATAACCATCTCCCGCCTCAGCTAACGGTCGAATGAGGTCTGGTACGAGGTGCATCATCACACTGGTTTCCATCTCTCCTGCATGGTCTCCCATATCTGTGAAATAACCTTCACCTGGAACGGCTTTAAACCAATTACAGGTTGAAATGAACATATCCTGATGAATTGCTCCCAACTCGCGAACCATTTGCTTGAAGTCATTGCCACCATGACCATTCAACAATAGCAGTTTGTTAATCCCAGCTCTGGACACAACGTCTGCGACATCTTTAAGAATAATAAATTGGGTACTTGGGTTTAGATTGATATCCAATTTGACATCAAGTTGCCCTGTATTGACACCATATGGAATGGTTGGAAGAACAACCACTTTGGCACCATTTTCCCAAGCTATTCTTGCCGATTCAGCCGCTATGTAATCGCATTGGGTCACATCAGTTGAATAGGGGAGATGATAGTTGTGAGCTTCAGTTGCTCCCCAGGGTAAGACTGCCAGTTCGTATTCAATTTCTTTAACTGTTTTCCAATTAGACTCAGAAAGAATGTAAGGTCGCGGTTCCATTTAAATGATCTCTTTTTGAATAATTTCACCGGTGTTTTTGTCTTTCAAAATCACTTTGATATCGCCATTGGGTAATTTCTCCTCCTT
>JAJCYL010000266.1 GCA_029262955.1 Cytophagales bacterium
GATTTTATTGTTTGGAAATAAAAGTGAGGTGCAAAAAGTTCAATATTCGGACCCTACGGGCTACGCAAAAAGCCACTCAATGAATGGCTTTTTTTGTTTCAGTGATTTGGCAATAACATTTCCGTTATCAACCAGGCCAATTACCTTCTTCAAACACCTCCCCGTCAAGATAACTGGTAAACGTACCACTGGTTCCGGTCTCATTCCAGGTAGCTTCGTAGAAGAGTTCGCCATCGATCTGCCATACCATAGATCCTGAATTATCCGAATTAACGATTATGTCCAAAACAAATTCTAAGAGTTCACTGTTTACATTAAAATTGAAAGTGCCATCACTGCTTTCTTCCCAAACATAAAACACAGCAGCAGTGGAACCAACAGCGCTTCCGGAAAGATCGACTGCAAATATTTCCATTCGTCCCTTCTGTAGGTCTCCCTTATACTGTTCTGCGGATATGATTTTTTGGAAATCTCCACCATCAATTGACCAAAAAACCTCGTATATATACTTTTCGGATGTTTCACATATCTGGTAGGCCACAGTAGTGGTAACGCCTGAACTTTCTGTTGTCCAGGAATAGGTAAGTGAATTATTTCCAGAACATCCTCCGGAAATTTCCGCTACCTCATCAGCATCCGGTGAGACACTAAAAAAACCAAGCCAGACACTCATTGCATTAGCTACATTAAGCTGTGCCGCAATTTGTAAGGCATTTGGATCTGAAGTCGTATTGGCTGTTGACGTTATGTTATCTATCACCGTTTGGTCAATCGCTTGATCGGTTTGACCGAATGTGAATTCTGCATCCGCCAAATCACTACCAGTGCTGTCGTCATTATCATCGTCATCATCATCGCCACCACATGCAAACAAAAAACAAAGGCAAATAGCGTATAAAATGTTCCAGTTAATTTTCATAATCTTAGTTTCCGTTCTTTACACCAATCTACATACTCATATTTTTACAAAAAAGATGATGGTCATATTTTCGGCTATGTTCATGAAGATCAATCTATTCATAGAGATCCATAGAGATCGTTTAAACTTATTCCTCTAATAGTGAATTCTCGAATAGAGATTAGACAAATCAGTCCGCCGGCTCGATCAGGTAGAGTTGCTCCTGGATTGGAATGAGCCACTTGACACCTTCAGCGGTCAGTTGACCAGTCTCTTCGAATCGGGCATACCAGGTCTTTCCACCCCACATATCTAACGGAGTACTTACATGGAATTCAATCGAGACCCATTCATTGGTTTGTAGTGGGAATCGCACTCTTTCTCCATAAGCAAAAGGAATATCTGCCGCAATGCGGGCACCAATGTCATGAGCCACGTTGCCTACTGAATGCCCATAAACGCCGACTTCAGGTGCATTAGTCGCTACCGCATCACCGCCGGCATCAGGCCCTACAGCCTTATATCCTCGATTCCCTGCTTCTTCATTAATCGATGTCCAGATCTCGTGACCGATTGCACCGGGCACCATCTTGCTAACATAAAGATCTCCTATTTCATGGGTGTCTTTCCAGGCCGCTTGGATCTCCTCAGGTAAGGCGGTTTCACCAGGACGAAGAATATAAGCGGTACGTTTGATATCAATCGAATAGCCTAGATAGTCCAGGCCTCCATCAATACCGACGACGTCGCCAGGCTCCAGCGCAATTTTGGGATCATGAATGGGAAGTAATTCGCCTTCACGGACTACTCGGACAGTGCCACCACCGGTAACACCAAGCTCCAGTGCACGATCTTTCAGCCACCAGGCAATGTCTGCAGATGTTGTTTTGCCAGTAATTACATTGGCAGTACTTAACGCTTCTGACATCCATCGCTCAGACCAGGTTAGCAATTGTGTATAGAGCTGCGTCTCCAAATCTGTTCTATTAAGGCGGAAGTCCCTAACCATCAGTTCGGCGGACACAATTCGATCAGAATACTTTGGCCCAATAGTTTTCACAAGAAAGTTGCTAAGACCGACAGTCAACCCATCCGCCTCTGGAAGGGTGTGGGAGGTGTTAACCCCTATTTTTTTTGGTTGGCGATCATGTACGGCCTTTCGAAGATGTGGGGTCAACCCTTCGCGACTATAGCCATAGTACTTTGTTTCATCATAAACCTGACCAATCACTGAGGTGGCAGCCTGCTCATGCGATCCGTAATAAATTTTTTCCACCTGGTCACCGCCATTGTCAAAGAAGATGAAGGCAGCTCTAACACCGGAAAATCCGCCACCTAACTCATCGTGCAAGGGCTCGGAATTATTCTCCCGATCGAGCACAATCCACATATCGATGCCATGGTTACGCATGGCAGGAAGTAGTGCTTTGCCAAGTTTCTCACCTACAATGGCTTTTTTAATCTCGTTTCGTTCCAAGGACGCTGGAATTCCGTAACCTGCATCTTGGGCTACTGGAGTTTCAATGTCTTTAGTGGAGTTGCCACAACTAACAAGGATGCTCAGGGCAAATATTGACAGAATGTAGGATAAATTTCCTTTGGAAGATTTCATACCTCAATTGGTTAAGTTGATCATGGTAAATTACTATAACTATTGAGCTGAAAAAAGGAATAGAAGTATTTGCGGTTTTTTCTATTTATAAGCTTCCTGGTCACAAGCTTGAAACACCACTTTTAAAGCTTACTAATCTTCAAGAATTACTTCTGCGTGAGCAATGATATATATAGGTCCGCCATCTAACCCGGGGCAAGAGAAGGTTGTTGTGCTACAACCATCAGAGTGATGAGGATATCTTCGGGGTGCAATGGTCGGGTATCCATGAGCAATGGGCAGAGGTGTATAACCAATATAGGCATTCAAAGCTCCCCATGACATGTTTGAGTCATTGAGATAATAGGATATTGTAGCAGTGCCATCAAAATAATTGACCGCTATAGAACCGATGACCACTCCCCAATAGGGGTCACAACCTCCAGCATCAGCATAGACATCCCAGGAGTATGAACCTTCATAAATCCTGTTAGTCCAACCCCAACGGTTAAAGCCATATTCCCGGAAACATGTCGACCTAAACTCATCAGAAGCGAAGGCCGATGTATGCGTTCTGCAATAATCATTGTAATAATCATGTTCGTGATGACAATCGTCGCCTTCACCATTATCTTCATCATCATCCTCACCATTATCTTCATCTTCATCACCATTTCCACCCTGATCATCATCCTCCTCGTTTTCTTCGCTATCTCCCTCATCTTCACACTCTTCAATAATTTCGATTTCGTCACCTAAATCAGTTGCCGAGCATCCATTAGCATCGATCAACGACTCAATACTAAATATCCCCGAACTGGCAGTAAACGAATAGTTCACATCCTCAGATGCAAAAGGCTCTCCATTAATTTCTCCCGCAAAAGGAGCAGCACCTGACAATACTACGGTAAGCTCAACCTCATCATTTGACAAGTCATCATCTGAAGTGCATATCACCTCATTACTGCTTGAAAACGAAAGTACTTGCGGAAGTGATTTAACTGAAATGTCAAGAAATCCATTCAAATCAGGTGAGATACAACTCTGGCTGTCCTCAAATGAAACAACCGTATAAGTACCTCCTTCAGACACAGTAACATGATGCATTGCATTTGAGGTCACTACTTCATTTTCATTGCCTTTTGGATCTGTATATACCAATTTGAAAGGTGCAGTTCCAGAAAATGAAAAGGTTAATGTGGTGGTCTCACCATCACAAATGGCTTCATCTGCACTAATTTCTACTGAAGGTTGCATTGCCGACAAGCACCCGCTGAAATACCATCCCCAACGCTTACCAGGAAATTCCTTATTGCCAAGTCCCCATGCCGTTTCTTCCTGAATTATATCGCCAGCTTCATCAATCAAAACGGCCTCTGCGTGGGCGGCAATGGCAATGCCGGATAAGCAATCCAATTCATTATCATACTCCAGTTGGCCTCGATTAATAGTATATGTAAAAGCTGTTGTTGGCGGACTATGGGCAGCTTGGAAGGTAAATTGCCCAATTTGAGGATTGCCGGCATTGTTTAAAGGAATCTCATTTTCTGGTCCAATAAAGAGATGGGTGGCTCTTAAATGCCAACCAACTTCTGTGATGAAGGTTACTTGAATTTCTTCAGCTGTACTTGAAAATTTAACCTCTCCGACCACAATGGTCTGACCTGCAACCAGGTCAAAAGAATCGTCACAATCAAATAACAACGGTTCCTGTAAAACCCTTGAGAAACTGAGACTATTTCTACTTCCGCTAATGTTCGAATTACTTATTCGCTCGCTATAATTAACCTGGGGATCTTCCTGACTACACGAAAAGCAAAATAACAGTAACCCGTAACTGATGAACTTTTCCATTTGAAAACGGTTACAGTTCTCAAAAGGCAATATTTATGCCAACTGCGAATTAATGTATCATAAGAGCAAAATCTGATAAACAATAAGTCGTCTGATTTTTCATGATCATAGTAATGGTAATATTATGTATCTTAAAATAATTTCTCAGCTCATAATCCTGCAAAAACATGGCTATTTCCAATAGAACCTACCCAAAATTCAATGAACTCTCCTCAGAACAGCAAAAGTTCTTACACGAATTAAGCGCCAAAGGGACCGATACAGTCAATGGTTGGCATGATTTCTTCCTGGGTCTGGCGCAATTTGATAAAAAAGGGGACAAACTCAGATCCGCTGGTTGCTTTTTTAAGACCTTCTTCGGTCTCATGTTTTTATTCGGTGTGTCATTCGCAATTCTAAGCCTTATACAGGGTGAAGATGGGAGCTCATTTATCATCCCCATTTTGGCCATCATAATATCAATTCTTTCCCTGGTGGTAGCCAATCGTTACTATAAAGATTTTGAAAATCGGGATATCCCCAACCCTTTGAGGAGGTTTTTTGTTCCTTTTCTTGAGCTACTCAAAGTCCAGTCAGCAGGCTCATCTCCTATGGAATTAGACATTGACCTTGTCCCGATGCATGAACTTTTTGGGACAAAAGAGGTTGGCAATGATAATGACGCATTCGACTACATTAGGCTTTCCTGTAATCTTCCACATTCGGGAACCCTGAAAATGAAGGTCGGCGCACATGGCAAAACCCATACTGATAAGGATAAACTTACCCATACTATTGTTTTCAGCATTACCTGTGATGCAGCAAGCCACCAATTGACGGGTAAAACCGGAGATTTTGAGATTAAAGAAGTAGATGGCAAGATAATCCTCCAACATGAGTACGAAGAGCATAGCAGGTCAATTATAGTGGATGATCCGGGTCTTGATTTTCACTTATTTAGCCCTGCCTTTAATGAAATGATTGAGGCAGTAGAGAAAAAACCTTCTTAATAAAGAAGTGCCCAACAATGTTTCACCATAACTTCTATTTTTAGCTTGTTCTTGGTAAACCATTATTAAGTAGGGAATTACATATCCAGGGCAATTAGGGTGATGGAATTATTCCAGGCAGTGAGTACTTTTCTAAAAAGGCTTTATTTTATCGCTCTAGTCTTAAAAATTGATAACCATTAACAGCCATTTTGTAATTTTCCCTTCAACCCTCACAACTGACAGATTTCGATATGAAAAATTCTAAAGGAGTGTCACGCCGCAAATTCGTTCATGGTGCCAGTGCCTTAGCCATGATGTCGACATTACCATCCTTTGCTCATACCCAACCGTCAAAAAGAGCAATGGAAATGGCTGAAGATCGACGCGATGAGCTACTTCTACTTCTCACTGACATGATATGGGTACAAAGTCTATCTGGTGAGACTGCTGCAGATGCTCAGGGTGTGGTTAAGACCTACTTATCAAAGCTTCCCTACCGCATTGAAGAAAGTGCTGATCGCCCAAGCCGATATGAGAATCATCCCGAATTTATGCCTCCCAACCCACCAAGCGATGGTCCTTTTGTCAACCTGGTTGGTTGGCCCAAAAAGAACAAAGGCAAGCAATTCGCCATGTTTTCTCATATTGACACTCACTCTATTGATGAAGGCTGGGATACAAAGCCATTGGAAACCAAAATTGTTGGAAACAGGCTCTATGGTTTAGGTACTGCCGACGACAAGGGGGGTGTGGCAGCCATGTTAATTGCAACCAAAGCCTTAGCTGATACCAAAAAACCCCTGCCCATAGTAATGAGCTTGCATGGCAAAGGAGGTGGCAGCCGAGGGAGTCTTCCGGTATTTGATCGACTCAGTAAAACCGATCATGGCATTGGTGCCGTTTTGTATGTTCATCCAGCTGAAACAGGACGTGGATTGGAGGACGTTAAGAATTCGGTACAGGGTATTCTTGATCTGCAATTAACCGTAAAGGGGTGGCGTGGACCTCAGATGGAAATTGGCAGCGTGGACTCTGCTGCCTGGGAGACAGGCGGCAATGCCCTGGATATGTGTTGGGATATACTTGAGCATCTACGAAATTCTGCATTCAAGAATACGGAAGTCAACATCGGTACCATGAAAGGCGGTGACCGTATTGGCTCTGTTGCTGATGAAGTCACTTCTACTTTTAGGCTGAAGTTTACCGGCGACGACACCTGGGGAAAGCTACTAACAACAGCTAGAGAAGCCATTGAAGCATACCTAAAGGGTCAACCTCGTGACTATGTAGCTAACCTGGAGACTGTGGGATATCGTACCAATCCAGGATCAGCAAGCTGGGAAGCGCCGGTAAGCAAAGTTTTACGCAATTCGATAAAAGATGTCACAGGTCGTGCGCCGGTTGCGTACCCTAACCACTACGCCGGAGATATCCGTTACCCCATTCGTCTATTAGGTGTTCCAGCTTATGGCATTGGTTCTGTAGGTGGCAATTTTTATGGACCAAACGAGTGGGTCGATATTGATGATCTGGTGAAACTTGTAGCAGTATTAATTCAGACTTTGAATGGTTGGCAAAAGGTTTGATAGAACTATAGATTGCTATAAATCCTGCTTTGCAAAGTCAGCAATCTTTTCTATACTGTCTACAATTTCATAAGACAGGAATCGCTTGCCATTACCCACCAATTTGTTTAATGAAGCATCACAATTTGATTTTAGGTGAACGATTCCATGAAAATGGTTTGGCATAATTACATAAGCCAGTAATAGCGCATTTTGTTGATGAAGATAACGAAACCATTTCTCAAAGTAATTGTAAAGATTAGTTATGTGAAACAGATTTATCCACTCATAACAGGTAAAAGTGATGAAATAGCTTTGATTTAGTTCCGTATGTTGTCTGTGT
>JAJCYL010000267.1 GCA_029262955.1 Cytophagales bacterium
AGGCAATATAGGCTAGCCATATATTTTGCCCTATTGATTATGTTGATTGGTTCATCGTGCAAAGTTTCTTTGAGAAGCAAATCGACAATTTACAAGATAGATAAACTACAAAGCACGGGTGATTTCGATATTAATGCCTATGATATTTCAGAGAAAAAAATACTTTCTTCTGCTATTCAACTGAAGGATAAGCATGTGGTTATAAAAGATTCAGAGCTATTAAAAGGAGAAAAAATTATAGCTAAAGTTGACAATAAAGATTTTACTAATAATACGGATTATAGAAATTCTTATCAGGGTAATGGTACCCTTTATTACCCCGATAAGGACTTATCTGAAGGGAATGGTCACGAATTCAAGTATAGAAGGCTAAATAAGTTCAAACTGAAAATATCCGCTGTTACCATATCTGCGAGGCACAGATTTAAAGGGCCAAAGGATTTTGCCACAGATAGTTTTCCGAGTACTTGGGAAACGAAATTTGCTCCAGGATTAGCATTTACATGGCCACTTATTGATTGGGGATCAATGAGTTCGGATGGCAAATTGAAGACTTCTAGTATTGATGTAGGGCCGATCTTTTCTTTGGGAACAACAACACTAAAAAGTACCACTACAAGAAATCCTAAATATATCTTCGAGAGAAAAGCCTTGACTACTACTGTAGGTGGAGTCGTGAATTTCAGTCGGAATAAATATGATTTGGGATTCTATTTTGGTTGGGAGTGGGCTTGGGGTAAGGCTGCGGATGATTGGATCTATCAAGGTGTACCGAATATAGGTTTCGTTGTAGGGTATGACTTAGTTAAACCCAAATAGTGTTTAACTATATTAAAGTTGTCCCCCAATAGATTTTAAGAAATCTATCCACCATTCTTACCAAGTGCCTCTAATAATGCGTCAGGTTCTTACGCGATAATTAAGAGCTGTTTTTGTAAATTGGGTCAATGGAGATATGGCGTTGGTTTCAAGGTAATTGGGAGGGAGTCTCAGCTTTAGTAATATCCGGCTGTGCCTTATATCTGACTATTAGAGTTAGAGAGGACACAATTAAACACAACAAGCTATCTGTTAAGCCGGCACTTATTTACAGCAGTAGATATATAGGAGAGGAGAAGATCTTCAAAGTATCGATTGTAAACAAAGGGGTTGGACCTGCCATAATCACCAAAATTTCAATCTGGAAACTACCAAAGAAAAACACACTTGATTTTAGTAATCTAAAGGAGGAAGACCTGAAAGCTTTTGTTAAGGGTATTGGCTTCAACAAAAAAGTAAGAACTGGTTTAGAATTCAACAGTTTTATAAACAGAACAACTTTAAGTAGTGGTGAACCACTTGATTTAATAACAGTGAAATTAATTGAAGATGGTTATGGTGTGAAAGAACTTCAAAGCTTCCATTCATCTATAGGGTATTTGATCGAATACTACTCCATATATGAGGATGAGAAAATGACAATAGGTTCTACTTAAATAGTAAAAGACCTTTTTTGCTTGTTTATGTGCCTTTTTTGCACCTTTTGTGGAAAAAACATTTATAACGGCCTGATTTTTATCGATTTAAGGTATATTGATATATTCTGGATGAGAATGTAGCGGGCATGAGTTTTAAAATGAAAATGATTGATAATGGTTAATAATGATGCAATTGCAGGAGTTGCGATTGGAATTTCTTATGTAGGAAATTTCGGTATTGAACATCAATTTGGAACGATTGCTGAGGAATTACTTTATAATGAAGAGTCTTTTTTTAATAGTCAAAGTTTTCCTTTTGTTGATAGCAACGTTAGATATAAGGTGTTAAAGCAGAGTAATCAAGACAATGCCAATAGGCTTTCAATTGCCAATGATCAGCTCGTCCTAGATATGCTTTTCGACAAGAAGGAACTTACTTTGGAAAGAATAATAGATGTATACAGGAAGGAAATAATTGAAGGAATCTGTATCAAATATGGTATAAAACGGATACTGAGGATAGGACTTGATGTCAAATATCTTTTTGAAAACAAAAAAATAAAGACACAGAATCATGTAAAGAAATTTTCGAAAGCTGGTATCCCAAAGCGCTTTCAGATGGAGTATGTTGAGTATTGCCAAACAAATAAAAAGTACGTAGAACGAATTAGTACTAAGATTAATGAACCTGAAGGAATTGACGCTGCTATATTCAGCATTGATTTTCAATTCAATTTTGAACCCTTTTTGAAAAGTGTTGAAGAGTTAGACTTTCAAGTGTTCTTAGATCGTGTGAAGGAAGTCAATGAAAAGTTCATTGAAGACCATATAAATCCGATAATATAATTTGTTGGTATGGCTGACAACGATAAATTATTAGAGGTACTAAGACGGCTCAGTGAAGATTCATCTTCAACATATGCAGATACAGACAAATCGCAAAGTACCTCTGTGCAAAGATCAAGTGTTGAAAAGGTCGATAAGCCTATTAATCAGTGGCTGGTGATGATTGGCGGTGCAGTCTTAGGCTTTATAGGCAGCGCAGCTTTATTCTTTATTACTTTTTATGGTGATTTTAAATCAACTCAGACAAGGCAAGAGGGCATTACTAAACAGGTTGGACAAATTGAGGCCAATGTTCAAAAATTGATTGAAAAGACCAACAACTTAAAAATTGAGATGGAGGTAATGAAAAATGAACTACTACATATTAAGGAAAATAAGATTGCAAAACCGAAGAATAATAATTAGCATCTTACCCGTTCCATCAATCCAACAACCAAAACCCAGTTGAAATGGGTCGCTTAAACTAGGTTAGTGCCTTTAAAATAAATGCTATGATATGCCTTCATTAAATCAACATTTTGAACTCGATCGATGCCCTGCATGTAATGTCCATCAGCCAAGACTAGAAAGGAAATGGAATACTTCAACTAATCGACATAATGGGCAAGGTTTGAGATACTGGGAAGTATACCAATGTGATGCATGTGGAACACTAATTACTGCATATGCAAACCATAATCCACAGAGTCCCCATTTGAAGGAAGCGTATGATTGGTTTCCAAAAGGTCATGTCATTGACGAGTCTATTCCTTATCCTGCAAAAGATTATTTAGAACAAGCCACTGAAACTTTACATGCACCTGCTGCTTCAATAATAGTTGCTGCTAGTGCTATTGATGCCATGCTAAAGATCTGTGGTTATGAAAAAGGAAATCTATATACTAGAATTAAGAAAGCTGCTGAAGATCATCTCATAACTTCCGAAATGGCCAAATGGGCACATCAAGTGAGGTTAGAAGCTAATTCAGAAAGACATGCCGACAAGAAAGAGGAATTACCAAAAGAGTCAGATTCTAGACGCACACTTGAGTTTGCCTTAGCCTTGGCTCAATTTCTCTTTGTATTGCCTAGCAAAGTCGATAAGGGATTAGCAGAAACTGCTCCAGACATAACTGAAGAACCAAAAAGTCCTGGGTGACGCCCTGGGAGATGTACTTACGGGCCTGGATGAAGAACTAACCAATGATTTCCTGGCTTTGGATATTAGAAATGCACTACATCAATTGGGTGAACTTACAGGCGAGATCACCACGGATGATCTATTAGAGAACATTTTTTCAAAGTTTTGTATCGGGAAGTGATCCAGAGAAAATTATCGATTTTAATTATATTTATTCATGACCAATCTTCAATTCAAACAAGTCAGATCACGTTCTGTGTATGCCATTATTATCTCTTCCATCTTGTTCTCCTGTGAACAATCTGCGCAACAGGCTGAGGCAATTGATGAAGTACCTGTTTCCGAGATCAAGGAAGATCATTTTGTGCCCTCCACTCCAGACAATTTGAGTTGGGGATGGTTTCCTGTCGACAAAGAACCCATCCTGAGAATAAAAAGTAGTGAAATAGTACGTATCAACACCTTAACTCATGCAGGTGCGGTTCAAAACATAGAACCTGTAGAATACCTGACAAACCTGGGTGTTCCCAGGGAAGAAATCCCCAATGATGTCCTAGATTTCTGGAATTCTCGGGAAGACCGTACTCGCGAGGGAAGAAGTGGTCATGTAATTACCGGCCCGGTTTATATTGATGGTGCGGAGCCAGGAGACATGCTCGAGATCGAAATACTGGAAATTAAAACCCGTGTTCCCTGGGGGGTGAATTACACCGGATCGACCAGTGGTGTCTTTTCCGAAGACTATCCAGGAGCAAGGGAGGATGATGAGTATCTTGATATTCCCAGAGAGGCGCATCTTATCAGGACAGGAATGTCCAATGGGCGTGAAGTCGCGTTTTTTTCCGACAGCATCCAGATAACCCTCGCACCATTTATGGGCATTCTGGCTGTAGCTCCTCAACCAGTTCTTGGAGAGCCGGGTGTCACCGTTCCCGGAGTGCAAAGTTCTCGTCCCCCGGGAGCTTTTGGGGGTAACCTTGATGTGAAAGATCTCACAGTCGGAACCAAAGTCTACCTTCCAGTCTTTCATCCCGGAGCGCTATTCTATGTGGGAGATCCTCACACTGCACAGGGTGATGGCGAAGTGAGTGGTACGGCCATCGAACAATCTCTGAGTGGCACATTCAAGTTTGTTATCCACAAAGGTGTTGGGATCACCACACCGTGGGCCGAGACAGACACTCATTACCTGATTATGGGCATCGATCTGGATCTTGACCGAGCTACTAGAAAAGCAACTCGCGCTGTGGTCGACTTCCTGGTGGAACATAAAGGCCTGACCCCTGCCAAAGGTCTTTCACTGGCTAGTATTGCCGTGGATTTCCGGGTCAGCGAAGTGGTAGACCTCACACAGGTGGTCACGGGCTTTATTCCCAAAAAGATATTTATGGATTAGGCTCAGGCTAAAGAGTAAAACACTCATGAGGGTTTTATAAATAGATCCGGATTAGATGAAGAATTACCCAATGATTTCCTTGCTTTGTAAATTCGTAATGCACTGCATCAATTGGGTGAACTGACTGGTGAGATCCCGCCTTCACTGCATTACGGACGGGCAGGCACGACTGATGACCTATTAGAGAACATTTTTAGCAAGTTTTGGATTGGGAAGTGAATCACTCAGCTCGCTAAGGGTCTTCCTAAGTGAATTGTTCTTTTCTACAGGGTCCCCTTTCAGGAGACCCTGAGAGGAAGGTAAAATTAAAGGCACTTGTTGAGATGGAGGATGTTCATTTAGCACAGGGATTGAACTACCTAGTAGCTTATGAATTAGATAAGTGTTTGCTCCTTAATTTTGGTGCTTAAAGCCTTGAATAAAGAAGCTAAGGAACCCTAAGAACAAGCCTGAATCCAAAAATCCTAAAATCGGATAAATCCCGATTCAGACATTTCTCAGCTCGCTAAGGGTCTTCCTAAGTGAATTGTTCTTTTCTACAGGGTTCCTTTCAGGAGACCCTGAGAGGAAGGAAAGATTTTTCAGGAAGCAACAATTTCGACTGCCTTGAAAAGGCATGACGTGTTAACGATATTTTCTCGAAGTACTGTTTCGGGCAGTGACTTGACTTTCGAGTTATCATTCCATAACTTATTCAGTCAACTAAACCCAATAATTATGAAAAAGTTAATGCTATTATGTTCTCTTTTATTTGTGATCAGTTTGGCATATGCCCAATTGGAACCCTACAAGGACTTCACTACTTCTGATGAGGTTACATATGTCAGTACAATTAAAGTCAACTCCAATAAGATGACCCGCTATTTGGAAGGCTTGAGCAAAACATGGGTAGAGGCTGTTAAGTTTCAAAAAGAAAAAGGTTACATAACCAACTGGGGTCTTTATATCAGTGACCTTCCTAATAGTGGGGAGTTTAACCTCATAACCACCGTGACTTTTGCCAATGATGCAGCCACCAGGGGTTCAGAAGAAATTTTTAAGGCAGTTCAGGATTACATGGCAAAGAATGCCGCCAGTGAGGAGGAACGTAATAAAATAGTACAGCAGGATTATCCATCAATGCGTACAATTGTAGGAGGGTATCGCTTTCGACAAGTGACTTTCAAAAATTAAATTGTTCTTCAATAAGAGCCCCATATGTGAATATGGGGTTTTATTCCTACCACATACCGGAGTCGTTTGCATTTTCCGGACGTATTTTTATCAGCTCGCTAAGGGTCTTCCTAAATGAAATGTTCCTTCTACAGGGTCCCTTTCAGGAGACCCTGAGAGGAAGAGAAGGAGACCATGAGAGGAAGGAGAGGAAGGAAGTGACCTTCAAATAACTAATTGTTCACTAACCAATCACGACTGTTGGTGAAAACACCAACAGTGGCTAGTGCTATTTGAGGGTATCCGTCATT
>JAJCYL010000268.1 GCA_029262955.1 Cytophagales bacterium
GTTGGTTGAAGTGGTTTTTGCTGTAATTCGAAAACATCCCATTAATGAAGGCTACCTGGTAACTGGTATGCTAATTCCATTAGTGATGCCACCGACAATTCCACTGTGGCAAGTTGCTATGGCCAGTATTTTTGCCGTAATTATTGCGAAAGAGGCGTTTGGAGGTACCGGTATGAATGTACTCAACGTGGCATTAACCGCAAGAGCCTTCTTATATTTTGCCTATCCAACTGATATTTCGGGTGAGGTTTGGACTTATTTTGGAGACAAGGCTCCGGCAGATGGATTTTCAGGAGCAACCGCGTTGTCATTGGGTGCGGCTACCACAACAGGCGAATCTGCACAGCCCCTGATCACCCAATTGGATCAGGCGGGTTTCAGCTTTTTCGACTTAATGATGGGTTATGTTCCAGGTTCAATAGGTGAAACATCCACAATCATGTGCCTGATAGGTGCTTTGATCTTAGTGGCCACCGGAGTTGGCAGCTGGAAAATAATTGTAAGCGTATTTGGTGGTGCCTATTTTATGGGATTGCTATTTAATCTGGTAGGTGCAAATGATTTCATGAACCTTCCTCCACAGTATCATTGGGTAGCTGGTGGACTGGCTTTTGGGGCTGTATTTATGGCTACTGATCCGGTAACAGCAGCTCAAACTGAAAGGGGTAAATGGATTTATGGTTTTCTTATTGGTATGTTTACTGTAATTATCAGGATCTTCAATCCTGCATATCCGGAGGGGATAATGTTAGCCATTCTTTTCATGAATGTCTTCGCCCCTTTGATTGATTATAATGTAGTTAATGCGAACAAAAAAAGGAGATTGAAACGTGCAACAGTCTAACACTTATATCATTTTATTCTCCATCGGTTTGACGGTGGTGATTGGTGGTCTTTTGTCGATCACTTCGGTTGCTTTGAAACCACTTCAGGATAAGCAGGTGGAACTGGATACAAAAAAGAGTATCCTAAGCGCGGTGATGGATATATCACACATTCAGGATCCCAATGAAATTCTGGAGGTTTATAGTCAGCGAGTAAAATCCTACGTGATCGATTATGAAGGTAATGTGGTAGAAAAAGATGCCAAGGGCAACGATTTGGTTGCAGAAAAGGTAAATGTGTCTAAGAATTCTAAGCGGCCTAAAGAGGAACGCTTTTATCCGGTCTTTCAGACGATGGATGGTGACTCACCAGATGCCTACATCTTTCCGATGTACGGCCAGGGACTTTGGGATTGGATAGCCGGGTTCATAGCCTTGGATAAAGATCTGAATACCATTCGAGGTATGTCCTTTTCTCATAAGAGCGAAACCCCTGGTTTGGGAGCTAGAATAGCCGATGCTGAGATTCAGCAGAGGTATGTAGGGAAGAAAATTTATGATGGAGGGAACCTTGTGTCCGTAGAAATGATTAAAGGAGAGAAGGGAGAACCATTGGATGATCATCATATTGATGGAATGTCAGGTGCGACAATGACAGGTAAAGGAGTAAATGCCATGATGTTAAAATATCTGGATGCTTATAAGAATTTTATTAAAAAAGCAAAGGCGGGCGGTAAAGTTACTGCCCTTTAATATTGAACATAAAGGAAAGAATATAGATGAGTACTGAGACTTTGGAACAAGAACAGGCGGTCGTAGCGGTTAAAGAACCCAGAGAGCCACTGTTGTCTAAAAGAAGGAAAAAAATAGTTACCGATCCTTTAGTAGACGACAATCCAATCACTGTTCAGGTATTAGGTATCTGTTCGGCATTAGCGGTTACCATCAAGATGGAACCAACTTTGACCATGGCGATTGCAGTAACATTCGTAATTGTTTTCTCGAACTTGATTGTGTCATTGATTAGAAATTTTGTTCCGAATAGAATAAGGATTATTGTCCAATTGGCAATCATTGCGACGCTGGTTACGCTGGTAAGCGAATTGCTTAAGGCCTATTACTACGATATGTTTAAAGTACTTGGTGCCTATGTAGGGCTCATTATCACCAATTGTATAGTAATGGGGCGTCTTGAGGCCTATGCAATGGCCAACAAGCCCTACGATTCAATTTTTGACGGTTTGGGAAGTGGTTTTGGTTATGCCTGGATCATTCTGGTGGTAGCTTTCTTTAGAGAGTTATTAGGATCGGGTTCATTTTTTGATTTCAAAATATTTGATGCTATTGGTTGGTCCAGCTTTCCAACCAATGGTTTAATGGTAGATTCTATTGGTGCTTTTATGATCCTGGGTATCCTCATTTGGGTACAGCGTCATAAGACCGGATACGTTGAATCACACTAACAAAGACTTACATGGAAGCACTAAATATTATCATTAGAGGAATTTTCATAGACAATATGATTTTCACATACTTTTTGGGTATGTGTTCCTTTCTGGCCGTTTCTAAAAAAGTGAGCACTGCTTTTGGTCTTGGGATGGCTGTGATCTTCGTACTAACTATTACAGTTCCAATTAATTGGCTTATTCAGGAGAATATCTTGAAAGAAGGAGCTTTGGCGTGGATGGGAGGAGCATACGAGGTGATTGATTTGACTTTTATGCAATTCATAGTATTTATTGCTGTAATTGCTGCGATGGTACAATTGGTTGAGATGGTAATTGAGAAAGCTTCACCTGCGCTTTATGGATCACTTGGTATCTTTCTTCCACTGATTGCTGTGAATTGTGCAATATTGGGTTCTTCACTCTTTATGGTTCAAAGAGATTACACCTTAGTTGAAGCGACTGCTTATGGTTTTGGGTCTGGCTCGGGATTCTTCCTCGCAATTATTGCACTGGCAGCTATTAGAGAAAAATTGAAGTACTCTAATGTTCCAGACGGTTTAAGAGGCCTTGGATTGACCATGCTAATTACCGGCCTAATGGGGCTGGCCTTCAAGTCATTTATTGGAGTAGTGATTTAATTCAACACAACGGAATAAAAAGAGCCATGATTTAAATCATGGCTCTTTTTAATTATAGATTTGAATCTTCATTGGTACTAATTTTGTAAATCAACACGAAACATAAATTTATTTCTATGAAATCTACTTTAAGACAATTAACTAATGTCGTTGCCTTCCTTTTAATCACGACAAGTTTATCAAGCTGCTTCGTAACTATGCATTACGTTGGAGAGGGTGGCACTTATGATGGGAAGACTATTTCTGAATACGACGTAAAAAAGAAAAAATGGTATTTGTTTTCAGGGATTCCATTGGACGACGTGACAGCTGATAAGGTAGCTGGCGATGCTAAGAACTACACTGCCAGGGAAACTTTATCGTTCGGTGACCTTTTGCTTTATGGTCTGACTTTCGGAATTGCTTCACCACGAACAATTCGTATCTCAAAGAGTGCTGCTGAGAAATAGGTTAGTGTCTATTTAAAGTAAAAATGGTTCAAGTATTCACTTGGACCATTTTTGGTTAGTGCAGAATATAATAATCCTAAGATACTCCAAAGTAGCGATTAATTCGTGCAAAGCCCAGATACATTACCGGGACTATAACTAATGTTAAGAAAGTTGCAAATGTCAAACCAAAAATGATTGTCCAGGACATTGGCCCCCAGAAGACTACATTGTCCCCACCCATGTAGAAATCGGCATCATATTCGGTGAAAAGAGTGAAAAAGTTAATGTTAATACCTACTGCTAAGGGAATTAGGCCCAATATTGTAGTTATTGCTGTCAGCAGAACAGGACGAAGCCTCGTTTTGCCAGCCTGAACAATTGAGGCAACGATATCATCAAAGGACAGCTTATCACGGCCAGTTTCAACACGCCTCCTCTTCCGACTTAATTCAATAAAATCAATTAAAACAATGGCATTATTTACCACAATTCCGGCTAATGAGATAATGCCTATCATCGTCATGATAATTACAAATTCCATTCTGAAGACAATGAGTCCAAGGAAGACACCTATTGTGCTGAAAAGCACTGTAGTCATGATTATAAAAGGGGCTGTCATTTTATTGAATTGTGAAACAATAATCAAAAAAATCAAAAATACCGCCATCATTAAGGCCTTGCTCAAAAAAGCCAATTCTTTGGCCTGCTCTTCTTGTTCACCACCGAATTTGAATTCATAGCCGGGTGGCAATTTATAGTTAGCAAGCAATGATTTGATTTGATCATTTATTTCAGTCGGATTATAACCACCGATTACGTTTGAACTGATGTTAACTACTCTTTTAAGGTCCTTTCTTCGAACAGAACCATAGGTTGAACTTAACTCTGCCTTAGCCACGGCAGATATAGGAACCTGATGAATTTTACCACTCTGATTATCTCTAAAAACGATGCTTTTATTCATGAGCGCATCTACGTCATAACGGTATTGATCCATTAACCGGAGTTGTATCTCATAATCATCCTCGCCCTGTTTGAATTTGGAAATCTCCTTTCCAAATAGAGAGGTTCGGACCTCATTAGCCACCATGTAAGTAGATAGACCAAACCTTCGGGCTTTCTCACGATCTATATCTACAATGAGCTCCGGTTTACCAGTTTCAAGATCCGTCTTCAATTTCTCTATTCCGGCAATTCCGGATTCATTTATGAAATTCCTCATCGTTTCTGTGATGTTAACAAGCGTTGCGAAGTCCTCACCTGATACCTCTATATTGATTGGTTTGCCAACCGGAGGCCCATCTGCGTTCTTGTCAACCGTTACAGCCACACCTGGATAACCAACTAACTCGGACCGAATTTCTTCCATTATTTCTGTTGTGTTTTTGCCGTTTCTAAACTGGTATTCGACAAAATTGACAGTTATTCTGGCTTTATTTGGGGTATCTGATTGACCAAAAGAACTTGGATCATTAGGGTCTGAGGTGTCCTGTCCTACTTTTCCGATTACCGATTCAACGATGTCACGGTGAGGCTCGATGATTTTAAAGACCTTCTCTTCAATTCTTTTTGTGAATGCGTTAGTTGTTTCAATATCAGTGCCGACAGGGAACTCGATGAATACATTAACATACTTAGGAAGATTTACAGGGAAAAAGATTACGCTTGGGGGAACAACCGCCATTAACATAATAGATATTATTAGCGCTGCAACTGTCCCTCCAAAGAAATAGATGGGATGCTTCCCTTTCAGGGCAAAGTTTAAAGTCTTAGAATAAATAGATTCAATAAAGGGCAGAAAAACACCTTGAAAACGACGAGAAAGCGGTACCAGTACATAGACGTTTAGTAACACTAACAATGAAAATAAAACGCATAAATTACCCAGTGCAGTCATTCCAAATGCCAATAATAGCGCACCAACAACAAATACGATAACCACATTTCTCCACATCTTTTTTCGATCGATACCTTCACCGGTATCCACCTTCATGAAAGTGGCAATTAATACTGGGTTGATAACGAGAGCTACGAAGAGCGACGAACCGAGTGTAATCATCAATGTAATAGGTAAGAATTTCATAAACTCACCCATAAGACCTGGCCAGAATGCCAGTGGTAAAAAAGCAGCTAGCGTAGTTGAGGTGGAGGATATAATTGGTAGCGCCACTTCTCCTACACCATTTTTGGTAGCTTTCCAGGGAGAATATCCCTCCTCCATTAAACGATAAACATTTTCGACCACAACAATTCCATTGTCCACTAACATTCCTAATGCCATGATTAGTGAGAATAGCACCATCATATTGATGGTGATATCAAAAGCACCTAGAATTATAAATGACATAAACATTGACAACGGAATTGCCACACCAACAAACATGGCATTCCTGGTTCCCAGGAAAAATAATAAGACCAGTACAACGAGAATTACCCCTGAAATGATGTTGTTTTCCAAATTGGATACCATATTCCTGGTAATATCAGATTGGTCATTGGTAATGGATATTTTAAGATCAGGGGGGAATGTTGTGATTTTAGCCTTCTCGATCACATTATATATCTTTTCAGTTGCTACCAGAAGGTTTTCTCCACTGCGCTTGACAACATCAACCATTACCACCGGCTGCATCTCCTCGCGGGCAAAGCTCTGTTTTTCTTTGTAGTCGAATTCTATTTCAGCGATGTCTCTTAGGTAAACAATATTTCCTTTTTCATGCTTGACAACTATCTCACTCATTTGCGATGGATCGTCAAACTCACCCAAAACTCGAATGGACCTTCGTATTCCATCCTCGAGTATGCTGCCTCCTGAGAGCGTCACATTTTCAGCTTGAATAGCTTTTTCAATGTCACCGAAGTTGATACTTCGCGCCTCCATTTTGTATGGATTCACCATTATCTTAACTTCCCTTTCGTCTACGCCTCTGATTTCAACCTTTGATATTTCAATTATTTTTTCAATTTCGTCTTCGAGGTACTCGGCATAATCATTAAGTTCTTCTAAACTGTAATTTCCAGAAAGGTTAATGTTCAGAATAGGCAACTCAGAGAAGTTTAATTCAAAAACATTGGGATCATTTTCAAGATCAGTTGGTAATTCAGGATCAGCACGGTCAACAGCATCCTTTACCTTAATCAAGGCATCCTCGATATCCATATCTGGCGAGAATTCAACAATGATTGTTGAATAGTCCTGCACCGAAGTAGATTTAATTTCATCTACTTCAGCAATAGAATTAATCTCTTTTTCAAGCGGCCTCGTAATTAGATTCTCCATATCAAGTGGAGAATTGCCAGGATGTGGAGTCCCTACATAAACGATTGGCTGATTAATCTCAGGATAAGAGTCTTTTGGTAACGTCAGGTAAGTTTGAATGCCCATTACGACCAATAAGAAAGTCAAGAAAAAAATGGTGGTTTTGTTCTTGAGTGCGAAATCCGTTAGTGCGAAATTCTTATAGATGGTCTCTTTATCTGGATTATTCGATGTATTCTCGGCTGCCATAATTTCTTGTTTTGCTTAGTTTTGGGCAGTTGCCACTTGAATTTCAACTCCTTCTGTAACATCTCTAAAACCCTGATCAACCAGGACTTCATTTCCTTTCAATCCAGAAATTATTTCTGTTTGACTGTTGAAAGAAAGCCCTGTCTCGATATGTAATTTTTGTGCAGTGACCGTATTATCATTAGTAGCAGTTATGTAGACAAAAGTGCCTTTGTCGTCACGTTGTATCAATTTAGTTGGAACAACGAAAGCATTATCGTTTTGGTAATCTTTCAATTTGAGAATCGAAACCTGGTTTGGTTTAAGGACAAAATCTACTGGAGAGAGTTCCACCTCAATAGAGAAAGTCCTGTTCTCTTTATTAATTACCTGACTTACAGAAGCTATCCTTGAAATCAGATTTTGATTTTGTGCAGGCAGATGAACATCCACTGCTTCCCCTTTGTTGAATTTCCCGATATAATTTTCAGAAACATCAGCCTTGATATACATATCATTCGGATTGACTATCCTTACCAAAGGCAATCCTGGAGTAGCCATTTCTCCCACCTTAACAGGAATCTCATCAATTGAACCTGAGAACGGCGCCCTGACAGTAGCCTGGGCCAGTTGGCTGTTAACAGTCGTTAAACGACGTTCCAATGATTCTACAGCATTCTTAGACTCTAAATATTGTATTTCAGTTCCTATTTTCTTTTCCCAAAGGTTGGATTGCCTCTCATGAATGATATTTGCGAGGTCAAGGGATGTTTTTAATTCCGCAATATTGTTACGGATGATATCAGCATCAAGCAAAACAAGAATCTGTCCTTTAGATACTCTTTGACCTTCCGTAGCTTTGATGGATTCAATTCTACCACCAATTTCGGCGCTAATCAATACATTCTTTTTGGATTCCACAGCCCCTCTTACCTCAATTTTATGTTCGAACTGCTGAGGTATAACATTGGTTGTGCTTACCAGAATGACATTGCCAGCGTTTTTTCCGAACTCAGGGTCTAGCTGAGCAATTTCATTTTCTAGCTGAGCAATTTCAGCCTTTAAAGTAAGGGCCTGAGTTCTAATTTCAGAAAGCTTGTTCTTTTTGGCTTCAATGTCGCTTGTCTGTTCTCCGCATGCACTCAACAAAAGGAGGCTTAAGAAGAAAAACAATGCATTTAGGTGAATTTTCATTTATGTTGAGTATTTAGGTTATTACTTATTTAGTGTTCCAAGTGATTTTTGAAGATCGACCTTGGCAATTAATGCGTCATATAAGGCATTGGTATAATTAACTTCTGCCTCTTTATAAGTTGTTGTCGCATTGATTAATTCGATATTAGAACCTACTCCCTCTTGATATTTAATCTTTGACACATCATAAATTTCTTTTGACAATTCAAGATTTTCATTTTGAACTTCCAGGTTTTCAACTGCGGTTTCGAGGTCATTTCTTGCCCGAAGAATTTCAATATCAATATTGCTCTTCAGTTGTTCTCGTTGATTGTTAATTTGATCCAACTTTACCCTGACCTTTTGGATTTGGTTGTGCTTTTTAAAAGAATCAAAAATGGAGATGTTGAGATTTAAACCAATAGCACCACTTTCAAACCATGCCCTGTTGGCGCCACCAAAATCAAGGCTGGTGGCTCTACCAAGTCGTGATGATCCTGAGTTAGCACCCAGGGAAGCAAAAGCATTTAGATTGGGATAGTAGCCGGTTTTTATATTCCTAATATTTATTTCCTGTAACTTTTCATTCGTTTGAAGCTGTGAGAATTCAAGTCGATTTGAATAATCAAAATTGGCCAAATTATAAGCAGGCTCAGTGAATGTAATGGTTTCCAGGCTTTCGGTTAATTCTATGGATTGTAAAATGGGTAAACCCATTTGAAACTTAAGTAAATCCAGACTGAGGTCAGCCATGCGCCGGAACCTGTTCATCTCCACTATCAGGTTATTGTGTTGTACTTGTATCCTGCTTACATCAATTTTTTCAACAAAACCATTTTCAAACATTATTGTTGTCTCCCTCAGTAACGTATCTGTTGTGCCTAATTGTCTGGCAAATAATTCAAGTCTTTCCTGGTTAACCAGGGCAGTGTAATAAGCCTTTGTTACCATTTCTGTTGCTTCTACTTCAGATAATTTCAGGTCTCGATAGGTAAGTTCTTTAAGTGTTTTGGCCGCCTTGAGACCGATAAAATAAGATGCATCAAACACCATTTGTTCAAGGGTGATGTCCATAAATGCACTATACTTTGTAGCAAAAGTTACTTCTTGGGTAGTTCCTTCGGGAACAGTTGACCCCGGAAAACTACTGATGTCAATTATGGTTTTGGGCAGAATTACATTATTTGTTAAGCCAGCAGAAGCATTTACTTGAGGTAAACCGATTGATAAAATTTCCCCTATTTCATTGTCCGAAGCTTTATGATCTAATTGCGCATTTTTCACGCCGATATTATTTTTCAGAGCAAAAGCCACTGCCTCGTCTAAAGAAAATCGTAATGTTTCTTGAGCGAAAGCGCCATAAAATCCTGTAAGAATTAAAATGAAAATAGTCCGTCCTTTCATTATGAGTTATTTTACTATATATGACGATTGAAATTAATTTCCTGGTACATTCTCGAATTGGAATAATTCGTTGTAGTAGGCCCTTCCTTTATCTGTTAAAATGCCGCTTACGAAGTGATCGAAAAACTGCATTTGAACTTCTTTAAAATCGAACCTGCCTCGAGGAAAAATTCTTGGATCAAATGACATTTGAACTTGTTCAAGTCTCAAAATCGTTAGAATTTCAACGTCAATCTCGGTTCTGAAATAGCCCTCCTCAATTCCTCGCCGTAAGGATTTCCGCACATTTTCCTTAAAGAAATTTTCTTTAAAATCAATGAAGATGTCCCAGGCCTTTGGATGATATCTTTTTAAGTCAAATAGAATTGATGGATTTAGGTTTTCGAAGTTTTTTCTCAAGCACTTTGAAATGAGAAAAAGTTCTTCTATCGAATTGCCAGCTTGAGTATGAATATCATCGAATTCCTTTCTGTCACATTCCAAAAGGTACAGTGTAGCTTCACACACTAATTCGTCTTTGTCCTTAAAAAACTGGTAGATTGTTTTTTTAGAAATACCCAATTCCCGGGATATTTCATCCATGGTGACACTCTTGACACCATAGAGTTGAAACAACTCGTCTGATTTGGCAATAATTTTCGCTTTACTTATCAAGTGTCTTTTTTTTGATCAATAAACTATGGAAACTTTAAGTAGTTAAAAAGTTTCCTTGGTTTCCATAACGAACCAAAGATTATTTGGTTACGAATAATGATAAGTCGTGAGAACTTTCTTTTGGTTCAAAATTTTACATTTTATCATCTCTCCGACGGATAAAGCAAATGCTGTAGAAGTTTGCTAAATTGATTACCCAAATACGGATTTTATGAAACTTTCAGGATTATCAGAACAAGCTATCCAATCTTATGGCTCTGACGGCTACATCTTTATCCGCAACTTCTTGAGTGGTGGTGAAGTGGCAAGACTTAGCCAAACTGCACTTGGAGATGGCGTCATGATTAACAATTCGCTGGATTTGAATGATCAATCTGGTAAAAAAACGAAACTCTCGCTGTGGTTCACACCCGGCAACGATCCATTCGGATACCTAATTAAATCTAACAAAATGCTCAGTGTGGTGCGCCCCTTACTGGATAGTGAGTCACCTGTTTGCCATTTTCATTCTAAGCTAATGCAGAAGGAACCTAAAGTAGGAGGGGCATGGGAATGGCATCAGGACTATGGCTATTGGTATAAAAACCAATTCATGTTTCCAGATCAATTAATTAGTGTTATGGTAGCACTGACACCCGCTACGAAAGAGAATGGCTGTATTGAGGTCATAAAAGGGTCACATAAGTTAGGAAGAGTAAATCACGGATTTGCCGGTGAACAAGTTGGTGCTGACATGGTAATGGTTAATAATGCATTGAAGACGATGGATACAGTGCATTGTGTCATGGATGCCGGTGATGCTTTAGTTTTTCACAGCAACCTACTTCACAGGTCGGCCGCTAACTTGTCAGATGATCCACGCTGGTCAATTATCTCCTGTTTTTCCTCACAATCAAATTTGGCATATAATGAAACATCCGAATCATGGAGACAGCCTATTGAGGAAGTACCAAATGATGCCATATTGAATTGGGAAACGGAATCTTTGGCAAATGCGGATTTTTTAAAAAAGGAAAACGATCCAGCCCTGAAAGATACGGGCTGGGAGTAAGCAGTTCTTTGGTAGCTTAAAATCAGTCTATTATCCAGGTGCTGCTTCCACTTAATAAAGCATCTAAATCGCCCTCACCTTTAGCCTTTTTGGTTTGTTCAATCTGTTCAGACATCAATTCCTGATATTGAGGTCGATCTTCCTGGTAGATCACTCCGAAAGGCCTTGGGAGAGAATTTTCGTCCTGGTAATGTTCGAAAAAACCTGTTAAGATGCTTGCTTTAACCTTGTCGTGCTCGTCATGTACCCAAAGCTCATCTTTGGATGCGCCCTCCTCGAGGCTAACAATTACGGGTTTAAAACCGTCCAGTTTGATTCCCTTACTGCCATTTTCACCATATACAAGAGGCTGCCCTGACTCAAGGAATAGAGTGGATTGAGCCTTAGTCCCTTTGTCGGTATAAGTGAAAAATGCTCCGTCATTGAAGACGTTACAATTTTGATAAATCTCTAATAAAGAAGTGCCAAGGTGTGTGTTTGCTTTTAAAAGCGTCTCTCTCAGGTGCTTTGGATCCCTATCCATAGATCTGGCTATAAATGACCCACCTGCACCAAGGCTTAGTGCTAATGGATTAAAAGGTGTATCTATTGATCCATATGGTGTTGAACCAGTAATCGTGCCCTTAGGTGAAGTAGGAGAATATTGCCCTTTGGTTAATCCGTAGATCTCATTATTAAATAGAAGAAGATTGAGATTAAAATTGCGGCGTAATGCGTGAATAAGATGATTTCCACCTATAGAAAGGCAATCCCCGTCACCACTAACGACCCAAACACTGAGGTCTGGTCTCACAGATTTTAACCCACTGGCAAATCCTGGGGCTCTGCCATGAATACTATGGATGCCATAGGTATCCATGTAGTAGGGAAACCTTGCTGCACAGCCAATTCCGGAAATAAAGACAATTTCTTCCTTAGAAAGCCCCGTTTCAGCCATCACGGTCTGTACCTGTTTCAATATGGAATAATCACCACATCCGGGACACCACCTTACGTCCTGATCGGTGGCAAAGTCTTTTGATGTTAAATTTGGACTACCCAGGGTTGCTTCCGCTGTCGACATTTTCTTATTCTTAACTTGTTAAATCAATTCTACTACTTTGTTTTTGATCTCACTGGATGAAAAGGGCATCCCCTTTATTTTATTCAATCCAATGGCATCAATCAGGTATTTACTCCTGATTATTTGAACTAACTGACCCATATTCATCTCGGGTATAAGAACGTGTTTGAAGTTCTTCAAGATCTCACCAAGATTTTTCGGTAATGGATGGACATGCCTAAGATGGGCATGAGACACCTCCTGGCCCTCTGCTAACAGGTCTCTCACGGCAGTTTTTATGGAACCATAAGTGGAACCCCATCCTAGAATTAAGACGTCTCCTTTTTCCGGGCCATTGTCAATTTCAAGTTTTGGCAGATATTCGGCAATTTTTTCAATGCGTTCAGCTCTCAACTTAGTCATGAACTCATGATTATCCGGATCATAAGAAACATTGCCGGTCTCATTTTCTTTTTCTATTCCGCCTATTCTATGCTGAAGGCCTTTCATACCAGGCAATGCCCACTTCCTCACCAACTTGTCATCTCTCTTATAAGGTAGAAATTCTTCAGTTGAGCCATTCAATTTCTCTTTAGCCATAGGTGGCGTGATCACTGGAATATCCTTGGCTTGGGGGAATTTCCATGGCTCAGATCCATTCGCAATGTATCCGTCAGAAAGTAATATTACCGGGGTCATGTGCTCAACGGCCATCCGACACGCTTCGATAGTTGTTTCAAAACAATCTGCCGGTGAGCGGGTGGCAATTACCGGAAGAGGAGCCTCTCCATTTCTACCATATAATGCCTGGAATAAGTCTGCTTGCTCCGTTTTGGTTGGTAGACCTGTTGACGGCCCACCACGTTGTACGTTGACCACTACCAAAGGTATTTCCAGGATTACTGCCAAACCAAGAGCCTCTCCCTTCAATGCAATACCTGGTCCCGAAGAACCTGTAACCCCTAAAGCGCCACCAAATGATGCTCCGATTGCTGAACAAATTGCCGCTATTTCATCTTCTGCCTGGTAGGTTTTAACACCAAAATTTTTGTGCTTAGCCAGCTCATGCAGCAAACTGGAAGCTGGAGTAATAGGGTAGCTTCCATAAAATAACTCCAATCCAGCCTTTTGAGTGGCGGCAATCAAGCCCAAACCAATGGCTTGATTTCCATTAATGGTACGATAAGTGCCTTTTGGAAGAGGTGCAGGACCAATTTCATAGCGTGTAGAGAATGCCTCAGCAGTATCACCGAAATGATATCCGGCCTTTAATACGGCAATGTTTGCATCTCTTAGCTCCGGCTTCTTACCAAATTTCGTACTTATAAAATTAATCGAATTGTCGAGCGAGCGGTTATAGATCCAGTAAACAAAGCCGAGAACGAACATGTTTTTAGATCGGTCCATCTCTTTTTGACCTAGGCCTGAATCTTTAAGCGCCTCCCGGGTCAATTTGGTAACATCAACTTTATGCACCTCATAATCTTCCAGAGAATGATTCTCTAATGGATTAGCACCCTCGTCATATTTAGCCAGTCGTAAATTTTTGCTATCAAAACCACTTTCATTGGCAATGATAATTCCGCCTTTTTTCAGTGTGGACAAATTAGCTTTCAAAGCCGCAGCATTCATTGCTACCATCACATCACACTCATCGCCCGGCGTATAAATATTTACACTGCCAAACTTTAATTGAAATCCTGAAACACCGGCAAGAGTGCCAATAGGTGCCCGGATTTCAGCGGGAAAGTTAGGAAATGTACTTACATCATTGCCCAATTGAGCAGCAGTATCAGTAAACTGGCCCCCTGTCAGTTGGATTCCGTCTCCCGAGTCTCCGGCAAACAAAATGGTGACCTCTTTTAGTTGTGTTTCCAAAATGATATGCAGTGTTTAAACCAATGTATAAAAATAGCCAACCAATCCTAAAGAATTAGAGAATCCAACTGAAAATGATTGATAACAAACTCAAATGTTCGATACCTTACATATAGCAGACAAATTAATTGTTGGATCAGTCTGCTTTAAACAGGTGATCTCCCTGAGAATCAAGTTTGATTTTTATAATTTCGAACTGAATTTGTACTACAGAAATTTAATGGAAAATATTGCAGTTATAGGATCAGGTACAATGGGAAACGGCATTGCCCATGTCTTTGCTCAAAATGATTACAAAGTAGCTTTAATCGATATTTCTAATGATGCTTTGGAAAAGGCATTAGCTACCATTTCAAGGAACCTTGACCGGCAGATAAAGAAGGAACTCATCTCAGAAGAGAAAAAAGGACTTATTCTGAGCAATATTAAGACTTTTAACACCATTGCTGATGGTGTAAGTCAAGCCGATTTGGTGGTCGAAGCTGCGACCGAAAATGAAAAGATAAAATTCGACATATTCAGAGAGATAGATTCTTCTTGTAAGCCTTCAGCAATTTTAGCATCAAACACCTCATCAATATCCATTACTAAGGTGGGTGCTGTAACATCTCATCCCGAAAGAGTTATAGGGATGCACTTCATGAATCCGGTTCCTATTATGAAACTTGTCGAAGTAATAAGAGGTTATGCGACAAGTGATGAAGTGACCGGGGTAATTATGGGGGTTTCTAAGAATCTGGGGAAAGTTCCTGTGGAGGTTAACGATTATCCCGGGTTTGTGGCCAATCGCATATTAATGCCAATGATCAATGAAGCAGTTTATACTTTATTTGAGGGTGTTGCAGGGGTCAATGAAATTGACACAGTAATGAAATTGGGGATGGCTCACCCTATGGGGCCTTTACAACTCGCAGATTTTATTGGATTGGATGTTTGTCTCTCAATATTGAGAGTGCTTCATGAAGGCTTTGGTAATCCAAAATATTCGCCTTGCCCATTATTGGTAAATATGGTAGAAGCTGGATTCCTTGGGGTAAAGTCAGGGGAGGGTTTTTATCTTTACCAACAAGAATCCAAGGATTTGCGAGTGTCTCAGAGATTTAATTAAATGGCTAAAAGAAAAACATCAAAGCCAAAAGCTTCAGCAAAGAAAAGGCCTACAAAGAAGTCTGGAAATAAGTCTGGTGGAGGAATTGCTGCTGGACTTTTAGGCGTCATAATCATTCTTGGAGTAATAGTTAGCTATTACTATACCAAGGAGGATCCGCCGACTAAGTCGACGGATCAAAGACAATCGGAGTTAAGTCAGCCGAAACGAGCAATTGAAAAAGAAACCGAAAGCAAGGAAGCTGCCAGGACGGCTGAATCTAAGGCTCAACCCGCTGAAAAAGAATCTAAAGAAACCAACCCAGATCTCCCGGATTACGAAAACGTCGATGCCTACTATTTCACCAACTCCTTTGACTTTGCCTGGCCTGCATATGATGTCGATGATCTGGTTGTCGAGCATGAAGGTTTTACGCTCAGTTATGACGAGAAAAATGAGCAGGCCAGTTGGGTGGCGTATAAGTTAGAAAAGTCAAACCTGGACAGAGCTCGTTTCAAAAGGAAGGACAATTTCAGGGAGGATCCCCTTGTCAGAACTGGTTCTGCCTCCCTAAATGACTATAAGAAATCTGGATATGATCGGGGGCATCTGGCACCTGCCGCCGACTTCACATGGTCAGAGAAAGCATTGGATCACACATTTTTTATGAGTAATATGAGCCCACAGGTTCCGGGCTTCAATCGGGGAATTTGGAAGAGGCTTGAAGAGCAGGTTAGGGACTGGGCTAGAGCAAATGGTAGTATCTATGTGGTAACCGGGCCGATAATAACCAACAGAAAAGACAGAATAGGTACGAATAAGGTGACTATACCTACGTCCTATTACAAGGTGATTCTGGATATTCAGGAACCTGAATTGAAGGCGATTGGCTTTGTAATGGAGAATAAGAAATCCGACAATGAACTTTTGAGTTTTGCAGTATCGGTTGATAAAGTAGAGGAAATTACCGGACTAGACTTTTTCCCTTCGATTCCGGATGAGCTGGAAAGAAAATTGGAGTCAAGCATCAGTGTTAGTAGCTGGAAATAAAATGAGACAACCGCAACCATTCACTTCGCATTTATGTTCTCATACTATGAGAGCATTTTGGTTCTTTCTGGTAATTGTATGCGTGGGCTTAGACCATGCAGTTCATGGTCAGAGTAGTGATAATACTGCACTAACCGAACAATATCTTGGAGAAGCGAAAGCACTGAACCTGGAAGGAAAATATGAAGAAGCTAATGTCAAGTTTAGAAAAATTCTAGCCCTAAACGAGGTTATACCTTCTGAACTGTGTTACCACTTTGCAGAGACTTTGTTTGCAATTGGCCAGTTCCAAAACAGTAAAAACTTTGTGTCAAAATATTTTGAGCTAACAGGTCAAGGTGGTGATAACTACGATGAAGTAAAAAAGTTGGAAGGAATGGTTGACGAGCAATTAACAGCCATTCGTGAGTGCCACCGATGTAGCATAACCGGGTACCGATATTTTCCTTGTTCCACCTGTGATCAAACTGGAGAGGTGGAGGAAGAGTGCTATTACTGTCATGGACATGGTATTGCTTCGTGCCCAAAATGCAATGGAGATGGTGTGCTGATTTCTGCAAATGCACTTGGGGGGAATGATTATCATACTTGCGACCGATGCGAAGGAAATGGCCAGGAGACCTGTCCAATCTGTAACGGTGAAACTACATTGACGAACATATGCCCAACTTGTAGTGGATTTTTGTATGAGACGAGCAAGGATTTATGTGATCACCAGGACCACCCTGAAGATGGTTTTGTTGTTCCCTATGAATTTGAAAAGTCCCAGTACTAGGTCTTACTTTGCTTCTAAATGAATATTCAGGAATTAGATTTCGAGAAAGGTAATGGTTTATTACCCGCAATAATACAAGATCATTCAAGTGGTGCAGTATTAATGTTAGGCTATATGAATCATGCAGCTTTGGAGCAAACAGAGAAAACGGGAAGGGTAACATTTTATAGTCGGAGCAAAGAGCGTTTGTGGACCAAAGGAGAAACGTCTGGAAACTATCTCATCGTTAAGGATTTAATTAAGGACTGTGACAACGACACATTGCTCCTGAAGGTTGATCCGCAAGGACCTGTTTGCCATACAGGTCAGGACACCTGTTTCGGAGATATTGAAGGTGATGACTGGCAGTTTTTAAAAAAATTAGAGTCGATTATTGCTGATCGCAAGCAAAACCCTGTAGAAGGGAGTTATACCACTTCTCTTTTTGATATGGGTATTAATAAGATCGCTCAAAAAGTCGGTGAAGAGGCAGTGGAGGTTGTAATTGAGTCCAAAGATCAAAATGATGACCTTTTCAAAAATGAAACTGCGGATTTGCTATTTCATCTGATGATTTTGCTGGAAGAAAAAGGATGTAAAATGTCAGATATTGCTAAAATCCTTGAAACAAGGCATGGCAAATAGCTAAACTTCCAGGAATAACTTCTCAGTAGTTCCCGAACAAAGCTTTTCGAACTTTTCAATCAAGATTTTTATCAGGCTTTTCTTCTTTTCCTCTGAAAGACTCTGATCAGCCTTAATTTTCCCGACGGCATCCTTCTTTAGCTTCTTATACTCTTGAATTAGGTCGGATTGACCGCCGGCATGGATTGTCAAACTTGATTTCATTATTCAAAGGGTTTCTTTAAAGATAATGAATCCCCGGACAAGAAGAATACTGAGCTCTCAATTAGAAGAGTTGAAGCAATAGATGGTAAAAACAGGCGGGAGTGAATTATTCCACTTTCGTCAGAGCTTCATTGTAAAGACCATCAAGAATTATCCTGTTGGCGAAAAAGTCGTCGAGTGCTACAGGGTCTTTAATCTTAATCAAAGCTGCCTCCAGGTCAATGGTGTTTTGGTACCTGATACACAGAACGATATCTAATACTTTTTTGAATCGTAAATGGGCTTCATCTTTTGTATAAGTTCCTCCTTTGATGGCCTTTTTGTAATAGGAATTTAACTTTTTCATTGAGGTATAAATTGCATACTTATCTACCTGCCTTGTGGGTAAGGGATTTTTGGTAGACACCTCTTCATAGAAGACATACGAGTTATTTGCCAAAATCAACTTACGGGCAATATCCTCACCTAAATAGTGTTTTCGGACATCCTCTTCTACTATCTCCGACTCGTCTAATCTACCTTCAATATAATCGAAGGTGAAAGTTTCTTGTGCGAACGCTGTAAATCCAAAAATCAGCAACAATGTGCCAGTTAATAATGGTCTCATAAATTTTTCAAAAAGGTTCAAACTCATATTAATAACCAATCACCAAAATAAGTTACAATGTTGTTTCATTAATCACTACCCTATTCAAACAAATTTACCAGATTATTATTATTTGGTAATGAAAAAATAATCGGCAAATAAAGTACAGTTTATGAAAATAATAAAAAATATTTTGTAATGATTAATAGTTAATCATAGGTACAACCATTTGAACGACATAAATGTTCAGATCCTTACAAATAAAAGGTCCACGGACTCC
>JAJCYL010000269.1 GCA_029262955.1 Cytophagales bacterium
AATAACAATAGTCTCACCGACGGCGTTGTTATCGACTACGAATTTTTTGGAGAAGGATTTAATACTGACCCATTCAGTAAAGGCAGAACAACCACCCATGAAATTGGTCACTTTCTAGGGCTGCGCCACATATGGGGCGATGGTGGTTGCAGTATCGATGACTTCTGTGCCGACACCCCTCAAATGAGTGATAACAGCTCGGGCTGCCCTGGCTCTCAAATTACATGCGGGTCCAATGATATGTTCCAGAATTATATGGATTTTACTGATGACGTCTGTATGAACTTATTCACTACCTGTCAGGCTAATCGCATGCAGACGGTTATAGCTGAGAGTCCGAGGAGAAGAACCTTATTAACGTCTAAAGGAGGCATTGCTCCAATTGTTGCCAATAATGATATTGGAATCCGTCAAATCATTAGCCCGGAGGTAAGCGTTTGCAGCAATAGCATCATTCCTGAGATTGAAGTCCGTAACTATGGAATAAATAGTGTCAATTCTTTTAAGATCACTCTGGAGATAGATGACCAACCAATAGAAACAATTGAATCGGCCACGACACTAGAACCATTAGAAATTTTAACAATTACTTTTCAATCCCTTGAATTCGAGCAAGGATCCGAAATGAATATTGCCTTTAGAGTGATTGAAGTGAATGGCGTTGGTGATGGAAATCCCGACAATGATGTCAAATCAATCTTCACCCAAATACCTGCACAATTGGGCTTCCCTTTGATTGCAAATTTCGAAAATGGTAACGACAATTGGATGACCAGAAGGCTTACAGGAGAAAGTTCTGATTGGCAAAGGACCAACGCTCCTCTTTTAACCTCAGATAATCAGGCATTCAAACTTGACATATTTAACTCTACAAGTAATGAATTTGGAAATTTGGAAATGCTTCTCAGCCCAGTATTAGATCTGGAAAAAGTTACTGCGGCTGAGTTACAATTCAAGTATGCTTATGCTCCAATTCCAGCAAATGGCAATTTCATCGATGGCTTGGTGGTGGCAGTCTTGACAGAGTGTGGCACAAATTTCAATCCGGATAATATTCTTTCAGATTTTGAATTTTATGGAAATAGTCTCGCGACAACTACGGCCACCAATTCGGTTTTTACCCCTGCAGGCTCTGCGGAGTGGGATGATGCTACTATTAGTTTAAATAAGTTCTTGGGCCTAAAGAATGTGCAGGTGGCCATTATCGCCCAAAATGGAGGGGGAAATAATATGTATGTTGATGAGGTTGAGTTATTTGCTAATAATCAATTTAAACTTGATGTGAAGGTCGCTGAAGTCAAAGACTTACCGGTAATTAGTTGCCGAAATTTCCAGGCACCTATTGTAGAAATCAAAAATTTTGGGACTGAAACCGTTAATTCAATCGATTATGAATTCGGAGCTAACAATTCATTAACACCAGGTAGACTTGACGGCATTACTCTTGAACCAGGCGAGTTACAAAACATTGCCGTTGGGGTTTCCGATTTGATTGAAGGAGAGTTCGATTTTACTTTTAGGGTGTTGTCGATAAATGATCAGGAAGATGACGACTCTAAAGACAATACACTTACCGAGCGATTTCGAATTACTGAACGAGAGGACCTCCTCCCCTTGCGTGAACGATTTGAACAGCGAACCCTGGATGAGTTGAACTGGTTTCCTCTTTCAATCACGGGGGAGCATAATTGGACCTTTACTTCTCTTTCTCAAATTTCAGGTGAAAATCAGTCCATCGGAATCAACGCTTTTGACTTGGACGAAGTAGGCACACAAAACTGGCTTGTTAGCCCAAAACTTGATTTATCTGATCTATCAGAAGCGAGTATGACATTCAAAATATCTTATGCAAACCGGCTTAACCTGGAGGACCACCTTCAGGTACTGATCTCAACCGATTGTGGTCGAAATTTTGAAAACATTGTCTATGATAAAAAAGGGGCTGAACTAGCTGTTAAAAGCTCAAACACAGCCTGGGTACCAACAACACCTGAAGATTGGGTCACGGAATTCATCAATTTGACAGATTTTGCAGGAAACTCTGAAGTACTCGTAGCTTTTGTTTTCACTAATGCCAATGGAAATAACCTATTCCTGGATAACCTGGATTTTTACATTTCGGGAGAACCAAATCTCATTGATCTAAATGAGGACATCGTAAGAATTTATCCAAACCCGTCCCCTGAAGATTTTAATGTCACTTTTAATCTTCTTCAAAAAGAAAAGGTTAACGTCCGGCTAATGGACATGATGGGCAATCAAATTTTGGACGAAGAAATTGAAGATGTACTTAATCAAACATTTAGCTTCGAAACATACAATTTGAGGAACGGTCTTTACCTTGTTCAATTTATCGGAGAAAACTTCAACACGACACAAAGGGTCGTAGTCATGAAGTAGGTTTTCTCTCGTAAGTCAACTGACAGAATCCATTTTTATAGGACTTTGAATCTGTGATGCCGAACTTAGTCTCTCCCAAATGAGTCGGAAACATAGGAAGGCCTTTTCCTAGTGTTATTGGTATAAGCGTAAGTATTATGGAGTCAATTAACCCATTTTCAAGGAAAAGTGAATTAATCTCACCACCTCCAATCAGCCAAATATCTTTACCGGAGGATGTCTTCAAATTATTCACAAATGAAACCACGTCTTCATTAATATAGATCACGTGTTCGTCGTTCTCTTTTTTTGAACGCGAAAAGACATAATTAAGCTTTCCTGGGTATGGAAACGGTACGTTATAACCCAATACCTCAGTATAAGTTTTGTTCCCCATCAATGTGGTATCAATGGATTCGTAAAATTTATTATATCCGAAGTCTTCACCCTCCAGCGCATAATCCGGATCGTCTAACCAATCCACATTACCATCCGGTCGGGCAATGTAATTATCAAGACTTGCTGCTATATATAAGATCACCTTCCTCATATAACAAAACTATTCAAACTAGCTTGTAGCCACTGCCCTATTCTGTCTGTTTTTTAATAACTTGCTTCACCGTATCTGAACCACTTTTTGATGCGTATTGGAATATTTTTTGGAGGGCAATCCAGGGAACGGGAAATATCTTTCGCTGGTGGCCGTACGGTTTACGACAATCTTAATAAGTCCATCTTTGAGGCTGTCCCTATTTTCGTAGATAGCCTGGGCAATTTCATTCTTTTAGATTGGCAATACATCTATAAAGGCACAATAAGGGATTTTTACCCACCTACACAATTTACTCCACCAAGTAAGAGTGGTTTTCAAATTTATATAGAGTCACTGAAGGACCTCAGTGAAGAAAAACTTCATGATTTAATAGGTCATGTTGGCAAGAAAATACAGCCAGACCATTTCAAAGACCATTTCGATTTCGCCTTTTTGGCCCTTCACGGCCCCTTCGGTGAAGACGGAAGCATTCAAGGACTATTGGAGTGGTTTGGCATCCCATACTCGGGCTCAGGAATCCTGCCTTCCGCAATTGGCATCAATAAAGTGATTCAAAAGGATTACTTCAAGAAAAACCACTTCCCTGACCCAAATTATCAAGTAATACCAAGAGACCAATGGACTCAAAAAGAAGGCCAAAGGCAGCTTTACGAGGAACTCAAGGATGGTATTGGGTTACCCATGGTTATCAAAGCACCGAGTCAGGGATCGTCGATTGGAATAGGAATTTTAGAAAAAGACTCCTTTGAGGAGTTCAAAAAATTAGTAAACCAAGCCTGGTTCATAACAAGAATTGAAAAAGATTTATGGGTTGATTTTAGTGAAGATGACAAACGAACCTTTTTAGTTCACATGACTGATATCCGCGATGGATTGGGATTCCCAATGTACCATGGGGAGGAAATCATCTATCATCCAGATGAATTATGGCAATATCTGGATTCCTTCTTCCGGGAGGAAAACGAATTCATAGAATTAACCTGCGTGAATTCAGAAGAAGAGATAATTGTAGAATCATTTATTAAGGGTAAAGAATTTTCCTGTATAGTCATCGAAGGACCAGACGGCCCAATTGCGTTGCCACCCACTGAAATTGTCAAAACGAAAGATCTGTTTGATTATAGATCCAAATATCTGCCTGGAGTCATCAGAAAAATCACCCCAATTGACTTGCCAAAGGAAGTTGTGGAGCAAATAAGGCAAGAAAGTGCACGTTTAAATTCGAGCTTGTATTGCCATGTCTATGCCCGAATAGATGGTTTTTATTCAGAAGATGGAAAGATTTACCTCATAGATCCTAATACCACGTCCGGGATGATGCCTTCTTCATTCTTTTTTCACCAGGCTGCGGAAATAGGCCTCAATCCCTCTCAATTTCTTACCTATATCATAAGAACCTCTTTGAATTCCAGAATTCTGACAGGCAAGGACAATCAGAAGTTGCGAAGAATGTTAGCCGCATTAGACCAAAATATTGCCACACTCCATCATAAGTCGGGTGAACAAATACGGGTAGGAATAATCCTTGGAGGCTTTAGTACAGAGAGACATATTTCGGTAGAAAGTGGCAGAAATATTTATCAAAAACTCTCAAGTTCCGAAAAATACAAGCCCATTCCTATCTTCCTCACTGGAGATGAGGAGAACCATCAAATGTATATTCTCCCGGTTAATGTTTTACTCAAAGACAATGCTGATGATATTAGGGATAAAGTGTCTAACCACAACTTATCACCAATCATTGAGCAAATCCGGAATGAGTCCGCAGCAATCACATCAAAGTACGTCAGCGACCATATTGACAAGCCACAAAAGATAACTTATCAAGAACTTAATGAGCACATTGATGTTGCCTTTATCGCCTTACATGGTAGGCCTGGGGAAGATGGGGCAACTCAAAGCAGATTAGAGAAAGAAGGCATTCCATACAATGGCTCAGGTGTAGAAAGTTCCCGGATCACGATCGATAAGTTTCGAACAAAAGAAATTTTGCGAGATGCTGGTTTTACAGTGGCTAATCAAATGATGGTCGAAAAATCTGCGTTCATCAACAGTAAGGACAGTGTTCTGGAGAAAATAGAAAGTTCGTTCAAGTACCCACTCATTGCAAAACCTTCCGACGACGGCTGTAGCTCAGCCGTGAAGAAAATAAACACACGAGAGGAGCTTGAAGCGTTTTGCCAACTCATGTTTAGGGATAGTATTGAGTTGATGCCACAGCAGGCTGAAATATTGACATTGAAGAATAATGAGGAATTTCCCCTTAAGTCTTATTTCATGGTTGAGGACCTTATTCGACCTAATGGGGCCAAACATTTTCTGGAAATCACTGGTGGGTTATTGACCAAAAGGGACGAAGAGGGACTGATCAGTTATGAGATCTTTGAGCCGTCAGAAACTTTAGCCTCAGGTGAAGTCTTGTCGCTAGAGGAGAAATTTTTAGCAGGTGAAGGTCAAAACATCACCCCTGCAAGATTTTCTAGTGACGAGATTGAGCAAACCCGAATATCAGCCAAAGTTCGCTCGGATCTTGAACAAATCGCTCGACTTTTAAAAATTGAAGGTTATGCCAGAATTGATGCTTTCATACGCGTATATGAAGATGATTCCATTGAAACAGTTGTCATTGAAGCGAATTCATTACCAGGTATGACACCTGCAACCTGTATATTTCATCAAACAGCAATTAATGGCTATAAGCCCTATGACTTTATTGATGCGATCCTTGAATATGGTATCCTATCAAAGGAGCAAAAGGTCGAAATGCAATGAAGCGCCTAAGTCTTCGGGCAACTAACCTTCCTATTACTCTAAATTAATGGCTCAACCCTTTTATCTTTGATTCTGACCATGCTAAACAAGATCTTAAAATTATCGAAACACCTGGGTATTATGGTAGGTATAGGAATAGTACTAATACTATTCTTTTTCTACGTCTATCTTCCAACAGCCACTAATCACGGTGAATCAATAACTGTCCCTAATCTTGAAGGTGTCAACCTTGTTGACCTTGATGATTTTTTGGTAAAAAGAAATTTAAGATATGAGGTGTTGGCTGACTCTGGTTTTTCAACCAAGTACCCTCCTAATGCAGTTTTAAAACAGTTTCCGTTGCCACATTCGAAGGTGAAAGAAAACAGAAAAGTGTATATCACTTTGAACTCCAGTGAACCACCAACGGTTAGAATGCCTAATCTGGTCGATGGTTCAGTTAAGAATGCGCAGCTAGTTCTTAAAAGCAAGGATCTATTTTTAGGCAGTATTAGATACGTCCCTGATCTGGCTGCAAATGCAGTAATCGAACAAAGACTAAATGGTAAAAAGATTGCAATGGATGAAATGGTCCCAAAGGGTTCAAAAATTGACCTCATCGTAGGAGATGGACTGGGACGTCAGGATTTTGAGGCTCCGGATCTGATTGGACTGAAGTACGATGAAGCAGATTTTGTTGTGATAAGCTCTGGTTTAAAGATAGGAAACGTAAGGTTTGAGAAGGAGGGCTGGGGCTCAGAAGAGGAGATAACAGAAGAGGGAGACACCATATACCATCGTATTCAGTATCCACCAGGAGCAATTTTTCGACAAAGACCAAGGGCTGAGAACAAGATTCGCATAGGTCAGAGCGTTGATCTATGGGTAGTTGAACCAGTCGAAGAAGACACGTTAGTTAATGAGCAACGTGCTTCAATAGATTTTGACTAATAATCAAAATGCGTGTTTGTATAACAATCATATTGTTTTTCCTCTTTCAGATGATGGCTTTCGGTCAATTATCTGTACGTCACCTGTCAAAAGAATCCTATCACAATCAGAGAGTTCTGAAAAGTCAACAAACCGTAGGCACTCTTCAGTTGCCTTTTTGGGATGACTTCTCACAATCTTTAGGACAACCAAATGTTGAATTATGGGAGAACAGTGAAAATGTAAACGTTAACCCCAACCTTGGATCAAACCCTCCGACATTAAACGTGGCTACATTTGATGGCACAGATGCTTTTGGTGTTCCTTATGATATTAACTCACAGTTTGTAGGGAATACCGACAACCTGATCTCCAGAGCAATAGATCTGTCCAAAATACCTGCTAACAACCTCAACACTGTATTTATAAGCTTCTTTTGGCAGGCAAGAGGAAACGGTGAAATACCCAATGACAATGACTCACTAAGGCTCCAGTTTCTTACCAGCGACTCAGTCTGGGTCACGCAGTTTAAAGTTATTGGAGGTGAATCAGCTCTCAGAATGAATGATGATAATGATGATGTCTTTAGTCAGGAAATTTTAAAAGTTGATGGATCTAAATTCTTTCATAATAAATTCCGGTTTCGCTTTCAAAGTTTCGGTCGACTAACCGGTGGATTTGATACCTGGCACATCGATTATGTTTTCCTGAATCAGGACAGGGATTTTGCCGACCTGGCCTATTTCGACCGAGGTATTACGAAGCCACCTAGCTCACTGTTAGGGCAATTCTCAGCTGTTCCCGCTGATCAATTTTTTCAATCACCCTTACAGTTCATAAGCCCTTTACAGTTTGAGCTGTTTAATTTGGATGCATTACCTCACCCGGTAGAATTCACGCTTAATATATACGACCTTGTTAATAATACCCTTCTTGATAAAACGAATGAACCAACAACCACCCCGATTTTGAGTGGATTGGAAAGAAGGTTGATTGAGACCAACCTACCAGATTTAAGCGCATTGTCTTTTTCGGATTCAGTTGTTCTTGAAACCGAGATTATTTACAATACTGGTGATCAAAACCTCATTCAATTTATTAACCCCGTCTCAGGCGACACAACTTTTTACAGCAATGTTGATTACAAGGTCAACGACACATTAAGGCGTCAATTCAATATTCAAAATTATCTGGCATATGATGATGGAACTGCTGAATTTGCTGCTGGCATCAATCAAATCAGGGGTCAATTGGCTTACAGGTATTTTGTCCCTTCTTCGGATACACTTACAGACATTGATATCCATTTCCCCCGCATTGCACCATCCGCAGATGGTTTGCCCATAGAAATGATCGTTTGGAAAAATATCTCCAGGGACAGTCTCATTGCCAAGCAATCATTTACAATTCAACAACAAGAGCAGCCCAATGAATTTACCAGGTACACCTTTGAAATTCCTTTGGTGGTGCGTGACACCATTTATATTGGTTGGGAGCAATTCAGTGATAATTTTATTGGAGTAGGATTAGACAAGAATACGGATTCAGGAGATAATGTTTTCGTGAATGTGGATGGAGATTGGAGAAAAAATGTAGGTATAAAAGGAAGTCTGATGCTCCGACCAATATTTAGAAAAGCACAGAAAGCCGTGGTGACAGCTGTTACGGAGGTTACGCCAGAGATAATTAACATTTTCCCTAACCCAAATCCTGGAATATTCACCATAGATGGACGATTTGATGGTCTTGAGATTTTTGACCTTAGTGGTAAAAATGTCTCTTTTGATTTACAGTCTAACGAGGTCACAATCGCAGCGAAAAATCCAGGGGTTTATCTTTTAAAGATCCTTTCTAACCACAAATATTTCACTCGTAGAGTGGTCGTCAGGTAAGTTTATCGATCAAAGATTAACCTGTTGCCTTTTGTTCTCTCATCAAATTTACCGTTTTCATAGGCAAGGTGACCAGACACAATGGTGTGGGTGATAGAGGATTTGAACTGATGACCTTCAAAAGGAGACCAACCACATTTGGCTACGATATTATTCGAATTGACAGTCCATTCTTTGCTTGGATCAACGATAGCCAAATCTGCGAAATACCCTTCCCTAATAAATCCTCTGTCTTTTATCCGAAAGAGTATCGCAGGATTATGAGCCATTTTATCAACAATGCGCTCTAATGTGATCAACCCCTGGTGATGAAGATCCATCATCGCTACCACAGTGTGTTGTATTAGAGGTCCACCTGAAGGAGCATTCAAATATTTGTTATTCTTTTCATCCAGGGTATGTGGTGCATGATCCGTTGCAATAACGTCTATCCGGTCATCCAGAACAGCTACCAAAATAGCCTCTCTATCAGCAGCCGTTTTTATCGCGGGATTCCATTTAATGAAACTCCCTTTATCGTCGTAACTGGACTCGTCAAACCAGAGATGGTGAATGCATGCTTCGGCCGTAATCTTCTTTTCCGCTAATGGAAGATCATTACCAAATAATGCGGTTTCCTTTGCAGTGGAGATATGCAAAATATGTAACCGAGTCCCATGTTTTTGTGCAAGACTAACTGCATAGGAAGAAGATTTAAAGCAGGCCTCCTCACTTCGAATAAGAGGATGACAATTCATAGGAATGTCTTCCCCATACTGTTTAATGTAATTTTTAGTATTTAATTTTATTGTCTCCTCATCTTCACAATGTGTAGCAATAAGCATGTCTGTGGAGCTAAAAATGTTCTCCAGTACCTCTTCCTTATCTACTAACATATTGCCCGTCGAGGATCCCATGAATATTTTTAATCCACAAACACTCCTTCTGTCAGTTTTTATAACTTCTTCAGCATTGTCATTGGACACTCCCATGTAAAAAGA
>JAJCYL010000270.1 GCA_029262955.1 Cytophagales bacterium
TCTGTTGAATCCCTGGAATGGCATATGGAGCAATTGCAGGTAGATAACTATCTCATCAGTCAGGAGATGAATGGAGAAATAGCCTATAAATTAACTGACTTTGGCAGAAAAGAAGCAGGTCAACGCTTTGCAGGGGCTTTCGAAGGATTGCAAAAAGCTGGTCATGGTGAATGCAGCGCTGATTGTGATTGTCAATGGGAAGGACATGATTCCTGCCAGCATCATCTTCATAAACATTGAAACATGGAAAAGATTTACTACAGCGATAAGGAATGCGAAGATATGCTCCGAACTCTCGGGGAATTGACCGAGAAATTGCACAGCATTGAAGATGAAGAAATAAAAAGCCAAATCACCAGTTTAATGGAGCATTTTGATGTGATCCACCGTGAGGGACTGTCCAGGCTTTGGAAAATTGTGAAAGCCAAAAACCCTGAACTCTGTGATCAACTCAATAAAGACTATACCATCCACCATTTACTGGCCCTGTATGATCTCGAGACTTTTGACGGTATTGAAAAAGCAACCGATCCGGTGGCTTTCATCCCTGAGAATGAAGTGAAAATATTATAGTCACCATCCCCCTTACCTCATAAAATGATCAACCAACAGCCTCTAAAGCACCAAATGATGCTGGTTCTTAGTTTAATTATAGTCGCGTCTTGTAGTCAACAAGGACAGCAGATTGCAGATAAGCTAATAGAAACAGATATTAAATACATTGAAAGATATTCCAACCTGCCTCAAAACGAAGCCGGTAACATTGTCAGAAAATCAATAGAAACCTCGGGGAACTGGGACAATTGGACCCAAAAAAGGAGTCTCAGCTATACCAAATTGACTACATTTTATGACTCTTTGGGCGATGTTAAAAGGGTACTGAAGCAATTACACCAGTACAACCTCTTCCCCTCTTTCAAAGCCCGGATCACTTGGAATGAAAATGGAAAAGACTATATGATTCTGAATAATGGTCAGCAAGCCTGGAAATTAGAAGATGGTGTGCAAATGACCGATCAATCAAATGTCAATTCAGCTTACAATTCATCGTATGGATCTCACTATGTAATGTCAATGCCTTATAAGCTGGCAGACCCCGGATGTCAACTGCAATATGAAGGTAAGGACACGCTTCCGGATGGTAGAGAAGCATTACGGATTAAAGTAACCTATGCCGAGGGTGCTGGATCATCAGCCAAGTTTCATACCTGGTGGTATTTATTCAATCCGGAAAGTATGGAACTAGTGGCCAATATTCTTGATGATGGCAGACACGTCAGCTACACACAATATGAGAGCTTTGCTGAGGTTGAAGGATTGAAATTCAACAAAGCAAGAGCTAGTTATAACACTGACTCTGCTATGGCTAACATTATTCTCTCCTCAAGGTATGAAAACGAGGACATCTCTTTTGGCGAAGTCTTCCCAGTCAATTTCTTTGAACCCTCCAAATGAAGAAAGATAAGACGTCTCCAAAAATCCTAATTGCCGGAGTGGGAAATGAATTACGTCAGGATGATGGTTTCGGAATTCAAATGATACGGGCCATTCAAAAAAACACCTCTCCTACCAAACATATCAAGTTTCAGGAAGTAGGAATTGGCGGCATCCATCTTGTTCAGGAACTTCATGAAAAATATGATATTCTGATAATTCTTGATGCCGTTCAATGGGGAGGCGAACCGGGCGAGATCTATTTCAGATCTACCATAACCGATGATTTGAATGAACTCCCCAAAGAAGATCAAAGGGCTTTTCTGGCTGATATGCATTACACCACTCCGGTCAGGGCAATGATGCTGGCGAAAGCACTAAAGGTACTGCCGAATGAAGTGTTTATATTAGGTTGTGAGGTGAAAAATTATGATGATTTTGAAATGGGTTTGAGTAAAGAGGTTTCTGACGCCATCCCATTGGGAATCAGTAAATTAGAGGAATGGCTGGGTTCATTCAATTATAGTTTGAATTGATTCCAAATATGTTTATTTTGTGATATAATCAGTTATCTAAATCCACGAAAATGGCTAACGACGTACGCTCAAAAAATTCCACCAAGAAGCAAGAAGAGGTAAAAACTCCGCTTAGCTTTTTACTCGAGGTTAAGGATCTTACAAATCCTATAACTATCAAAAGGCTTCAGCTCCTGAAAGCTGCAACGCTTACCTTAGCCGTACTTATAGCCGGTTATTTCACCTGGGATAAATTCCTAAAAGCACCGACTGGTGAGCAACTGGTGAGTCAATGGGTAGGAGCTGCAGGAGGCATGGAAGCTTGGAACAGTATCAGCCATGGTCAATACAACAAAACACATCGTTTATTCTCTGATACCGGTGAGTTGCTAAAGGAACGAACGGAAACCGTTTATTTTGAAAAGATAAATGGAACTGTTAAACTGATGGCCGATGTAGAAACCCCTGAAGGAGAAACTTTGCGAATTGCAAAGGATAAGATGGGCTATTGGGCCCTCCAGGATGACGAGGAAGTAGATCCCGGAGAAAAAGCCCGAGAATTGGGAATGTCCTGCGAAAATCATTGGTGTGAACCGGATTGTTCTATGAATATGGCATTCTATCGTTTTTCCATGCCCTTTAAGTTGTCGGATGATGGCGTAATAGCCGAGAATGGAGGAGAAAAATTACTTGATGGTCAAAAGGCCCAGGTATTGAATGTTAGTTACAAGCCCGAAGTGGGTAGGGATAAATGGGTCTTCTATGCACATCCGAAGGATAATCTTATTCGAAAAATGGAGTACCATCAGAATAATCAGCATGGTGATGTGCTGCCGGTTGAATTTCTTTGGTCCGACTATGCGCTGGAGGGAGGAATCAATGTCAGCCATCGCTGGACTCGCTACTGGAGTAACGGCAAAGTGCTTGAAGAGTATGTCTATTCGGACTTCGATTTCGAAAGCACTCTTCCAGCACAATTCCATGACCGACCGAAGCAATTGGCTAGCGCATTCTAAATACCAAATCATATCAATCAAATCATTACTTTGGTAAATGAAATAATCCTTTGGTCAAATTACAATTGTATCAAAGAGACACTTCCTGTAATAAATATTAACTGGTGCATAATTAAAACGGTCGTTTTCGTTTACCAAATAAGATAACAGTACCAGTAAACCAATTCATGAACTAGTTCTCTCCTGGCTGTCAGAAGCTCATGAAATTTTCCCCTGCCAATTAATTCAGTATAATCCACTAAGTATTTTTTGGCTATTTGTTGGGCTGTTTTTTTCATATATAGTTAAATCCTTATTGTTTTCAAAAGTTATTCATTGGATAAAAACCGTTTTATATTGAGTTTTATCAACCACAAGGCGTGAAAGTAAAATAACCCATAAATTAATAGGTTGATTCACCAACTATAGGATATTTAGTTCCATGGTAACATCATGTTTAAAGATCATAAGACAGCGCAGCAAATATTAGCCCTTGAAGGTAAGATTCAGTCCGGATCAAAAAAAGAGATGCTTTTTAACCTGGTGAAAAGCTTTAATAATGATCATTTTGGCTGGAAGAAAGATAAACAAGGCTATTATAGAGAGCTGTTCTTACACCCTAACCAGGTCCGATATATGCGCAAATATCTGAGTGTAAGAAAAAAGAAATCTGATTTCCCTGACCTCTATGTCATTAGAATCGATAAATAACAAATTTTTTAAGCAACCAATAAATAGTGATAGAGATGCGTTACGGTCAATTAAATCACCATTGAAAACGATAATCAATGACAGTTAATATGAATTTGTTTTGTTAATTTGGGTATGGATTTAAATAATCCAATACTTCATCTTTACCGGTTATAAATGATTCAATCTCTAAAACTGAGTGAACTGCCTGGTGAACTCACTGAAGTTGAAAAAAAGAACGCACCTGGAATCTTATATTTTCAAGGCGATATTAATTTGTTACAGGAATCCCGAAGAGTTTCTGTAGTTGGATCAAGGAAAGTTTCTCAACAAGGAGTTGGAAGAACTGAAATACTGGCCAAATGTCTTGTTGACAATGGTATAATCGTGGTAAGTGGGTTGGCCGAAGGAGTGGATACAGTCGCCCATCAAACGGCCATTGGATCATCGGGAAAAACAATTGCTGTATTAGGAACCTCTTTTGATACCACTTACCCGAAAAG
>JAJCYL010000271.1 GCA_029262955.1 Cytophagales bacterium
TGTCAGCTCGCAAGTTCTTAAGGGTTTCATCATTAAGCATAGTTGCAAGATTATGGAAAAGTGTATACAGTGAGTAATCAAATTTTTTAAAACTGCGGATACCACAGTTCCGCATTATTTGTAAATTGAACTATGCTTAGACTAATTTGGATCCTGGTCCTTATTATTGGGTTTAGTACCGGCACCACTGCTCAGTCCAAAATTGATAGTCTGGAGCTCGTCCTGGAAACAATTAATGATGACAGCCTTAAAATACTAACCTACCAGCACTTAAGGCATATCTATCAACGAACTGATCTGAACAAAGCTTTGGAGTATGCGCTACTAGCGGAAAGTCTTGCAGAGAAGACAGGGTTGCAATTCAGTTTGGGTGAGGCTAAATATCGAAAAGGAACGGTCCTTATAAACATGAGTTTATACGACGAAGCAGAAGCGCAATTTTACATGGCTTTGGATATATTTATCAGGCTTGGTGCTTTAAAGAAAATTGCGATTGTAAAGGTTGATTTGGCCAGGGTAATGGCAACAACATCAAGAGTTGAAGAGGCTTTTCGACTGTATCTTGAGGCTTTATCACTAACAAAAGAAACAGGTAATAGAAATTCTGAGGCTAGAATTCATAATTTCCTTGGCCAGCTCTATAAAAGTCAAAAGCAATTTGACAGGGCTATTGAACACTATGATGTGGCATTGAAAATCGTCACAGAGCTGAATTTCAAACCAGGAATTTCGGCTTGCCTGGCCAATTTGGGGTCCATTTATACTGATTTACGCGTTTATGACAAAGCCATAGAGTACCTGGAAAAATCTTTGGTGATAAAAAACGAAACTGGTGATAAACTTGGAGCCAGTCGGGTCTTAAGCAATCTGGGAGATATTGCCAACGATCGTTTAGAGTACGAGCTCGCATTTAAATATCTAAACAGAGCACTGCTCCTGGTACAGGAAGTAAACCAACCGGCGGATTTGGCCATAGTTCAACACGGGTTAGCTAGAAATGCCTTTTATAGAAACGATTTCCTCCAATGTGTACAAATCTGTAACCAAATTCTTGCCAATATGAAAATGGTGCAAGACTTGGAACTCACCGCTAAAACACACAAACTTCTGTCAGAGGCCTTCGGTCAGACAGGACAGTATGACAAGGCGTATCAACACGCTACCCTGCATAATCAGCTGTCAGATAGCCTCTACAATGAGGAGATACTTAAAGTCACAAATGATCTGGAGGCTAAATATCAAAATGATCAAAAAGCAGCCGAAATAGCTCTTCAATTGGTGCAACTTTCAAAGCGTGAAACGGAGAGAAATTATCTTATCATTATGGCCGCTGTTGCTCTACTCCTTGCAGTTTTGATCTTTAATCAATATAGAATTAAATATAGAGCCAATACCAAATTAAGAGAGCTTGATAAGCTCAAGTCAGATTTCTTCGCCAACATCTCTCATGAGTTTCGTACCCCGTTGAGCTTGGTCATGGCCCCGATAAAGAAACGAATAGATCAATCTAACGACCAAAAGGACAAAGAAGAATTCAGCATGATGTACCGCAATGCGGACCGCTTGCTGACTTTAATCGATCAGCTACTTGACCTGTCAAAATTGGAGAACCAAAGTATCAAGCTGGAGAAGACAGAAGTAGATGTCAACCATTACTTTAAAATAATTGCTGCCTCATTTAGCTCATTTGCGGATCATAAGAAAATTAGTTTCTCCAACGATCTTCCTGAAGAAGGCATGATTTTAGAATTTGATCAGGATGTACTTCAAAAGATCTGCAACAATCTTTTATCCAATGCTTTCAAATTCACACCCGAAGACGGCACCGTTCATTTGTCCGTTCGATTGGCGGATAATCAATTGGAAATAGCAATATCCGATTCTGGTCAAGGAATTCCCCTTGTTGATCAGAAAAACGTTTTCGATCGGTTTTACCGTACTACTGAAGGAAATGAAACCGGCACTGGAATCGGATTGGCGCTCACTAAAGAGCTAGCTGAATTTCATGAGGGTAAGATCAAAATGGAAAGCCTTGAAGGCGTCGGTACCAAATTTACCGTGACCATCCCTGTTCAAAGTATAACCAGCTTCTCAAGTGATAAGTCAGAGGGCGTTGTCAACGAAAACAACAACAAAAATGTGCATGTGGAAAAAGACCTCTCTATTCATGACAACCACCCTCAAATTCTCATTATTGAGGATAATCCTGACCTGAGAGAATATTTACGAAAGAACCTGAAAGAACAATATTCCATTCATGTAAGTAAAGATGGTGAAGAAGGAATAGGGAAGGCCAAACAGATTATCCCCGACCTGATTATTAGCGACATCATGATGCCCAAAAAAGACGGAATAGAGGTTTGCAATGAGTTAAGGGCCGCAACTGAAACAAATCACATTCCAATTATCTTATTAACTGCCCGGGCTGATCAGGAGAGTAAGCTTAGCGGTCTAAGTTCTGGCGCAGATGATTACCTCTTGAAGCCATTTGATGCGGCAGAACTGGAGATTCGGATTGCAAACCTTCTGGAGCAACGAAATCGCCTAAAGGAAAAGTATACCCAATTTGTATTAGCAGAGCCACTCAATAATGAACCAGAAAACCCAAGATCAGTATTTCTCTATAGCGCATCTACAATTGTTGGACAACATTTAAATGACCCTGATTTCGGTGCTGAGATGTTCTGTGAGGAAATGGCGATGAGTAGAATGCAGCTTCATAGAAAGCTCAAAGCATTGACTAACCTATCTGCTTCAGAATTTATTCGAACACATCGCTTGAATAAGGCAGCACTTCTATTAAAGGACAATGGCGATAACGTCACAGGCATTGGTTACGAAGTAGGGTTCAACAACCCCTCCTATTTTTCGAAATGCTTCAAAGAAAGGTTTGGCATTTCACCTTCTGAATTTGCCAACCAGTCACAGTTGGACTAGCAACCGGAGCTTGATATAAAACGATGCTATTCTAAATGGCCGAGCCCGTATCAAGTACGAGACCGTCATTCCAGAATTTTTCTCTTTAGATTATAGAAAAGAGAAAAATGTCAGGAATCTCAACCTGTGATGTCTGACCTGCCCGTCCGATCAGGCGGGTAAAATGAGCTTTGTTGAAAAATATAAAATCTCATTTTTCAAGTATGACGATACTCAATAATTGAACTAAGTTTCTTAAGATGTTACATATCTGTTAGCTATTGGGAGATATGTGATAACGATGCTCAACTGAACAAGCTATTATCGTGGAATAAATGGCGCTAACATGAAATTAATACCACGATTCTCAGTCATCTTCTCAATAATGTTAATCACACCATTCATTATTCTTGGTCAAGCCACATTCGAAACGCATGAATCATATACTATTGGGCCTAGCCCTCAGACCATTAAAGCAGGAGATTTTAACAATGATGGCTGGATGGACATGGTCACGGCAAATTCAACATCAACAACTGCAAAACAGGTCAGCCTTCTCTTGAATAACAAGTTCGGTGGATTTACCAATACAAACTTAGTTTCCAATGGCTCATCAACGGATCTGGATATTGGAGATTTCGATAAGAATGGGAATCTAGATTTTGCGGTGATCAGCCAATCGGGTAATAACTTGTCCATCTTCCTTGGTAATGGGGACGGTACTTTCACCAATAGTGACATAACACCTGGGGACGGACCAAGTGACATTGTAGTCGCTGACTTCAATGAGAACACCAATCCTGATATTGCCATTTTACACAGATTTAGTGATGATATCTACATCTACTATGGCGATGGATTAGGCGGATTTGGTGATCCGCAAATAATGAGCGTTGAGTCCACCGCCGAATATTTTACGGTAGCTGACCTTGACAATGACAATAACCTTGACATTCTCACCGGGGGTGATAATTCTGTGGAATTTTATGCCGGCGATGGAGGAGGCAACTTTGTCGCAGCCGTTCCAACCAGTGGCTTTTTTGACTTCAAATTTATGACCACAGCCTTTCTTGACAGTGATGGAGACCTAGACCTTTTGGGTTCCGCCAGCACATTTTCATTTCGGGCTACTGGCAACGGTGACGGCACCTTTTCAGCCCCTACTTTCTTTCCTCAAGGGCAAAGCATTTCGGTAGCCGCCGATTACGATGACGATGGCAATACTGATGTAGCCATAGCCTTCAATGGAAAAATTGCCTATTATGCAGGAGACGGTACCGGGGATTTTACCGATTGGAGAAATATACTCCTCACGGAAGGGGCAATTACGATTGGTGCAGCCGACTGGGACAACGATGGTTTCATCGATTTAGCGGCAAGTGGCACATTTAATTCCAGTTTAGGGTCAATTGAAGTGGTCCGGGGTAAAGGAGACGGTTATTTCACAGCACCCTTTGAATACCCTACTCCCAATTTCCCAAGTGATCTAGCGGTTGGTGATTTCAATGAAGATGGCCAGGATGATTTGGTCGTTTGCACAGCCGGAGGAACAGATAATCTCATTGTTTATAGTGGGCAACCGAATGGAAGTTTCATAAACACTGCAACCTATGATCTGGCAGGATTCCCGCTAGCCATCGAAGCCATACTTATTAATGCAGATACTTATCTGGACCTTGTCATTTTAGATAATACCAACGACCTTATTCGGTTATATACGGGAGATGGAATGGGGGCCTTCAGTGCTGCCGGAACTTTTGCCGTCACCGCCGATTTCGCTTTGACCACCGGAAAAGTGAATAATGACCAATACCTGGATCTGATCCTGTCTGGTAATGTTGGCCAGGAAAAAATTGAAATATTTGAAAACAATGGCGATGGTTCTTTTAGTCTCATGAATACGGTTAGTCTTCCTGCCGGTGACAAGGCCGTATATGCATTGATTGCCTTAATTGATGATGATCTCAACCATGATTTAGCAGTATTAGTTGATCCTGCCACTGGTTCACGTCAGGCGAGGTTTTTTCAAGGCGATGGTTTGGGTGGTTTTACTCCAGCCGGCACAAACATTGACTTGCAAGACGGTAAAAGTATGAGTACCGCTGATTTCAATGGCAATGGTTTTGCGGACTTTGTGGTAGCCGGGGCCAGTTTTTCAGCTATTACCCTGGTGGGAGATGGGAATTTTGCTTTCACCCCAACGACAGTTAGTACAAATGTCAATGAAGTTTCGGAGTTAGTGGATTTTGATGGAGATGGAGAGCTC
>JAJCYL010000272.1 GCA_029262955.1 Cytophagales bacterium
ACCCAGGACCCACGCCTTAAAAGGGCGTTGCTCTACCAGCTGAGCTAGCCAGTCATTTCCGTATGGGAGAAGGAAAACTTAGTGATTGATTATTCGTTCTCTTAAATTTGGAAGTGCAAAGGTAGGAGGCCATGAGGAAAATTCAAAACCACAATTTGGTTTTTAAGTTAAGTGTGTTCGTTTACTTATTCGCCATAAGCATTTATAGCTTTGGAGCAGATTCTGCTACTGAATTGAGCTATGCGGATTCACTTTTCAAAGCAAAAAAATATACCGAATCTTTTGAGGTATACAATACGGTCCTTGAGAATGGAGATTATACACCAAGCATGCTTTTGAAGATGGCTTTTATTAGAGAGGGTCTCGGAGATGTAAGTGGTGCTCTCTATTACCTTAATCAATACTATAACCAGACTTCTAATGAGAAAGTGTTAGCCAAACTAGAAGAGATTGCAAAGGAGAATCAACTAACAGGATACGATTTTGGAGATGCTGATTTTTTCATCAATATTTATAATCAATACCGATTTCAGTTTCTAGGGGGATTATTCGCGCTCTCACTATTCTTATTTACTCTGGCCTTGTATCACAAGAGAAAGTATAACCAAAGACCTATAGCCCTTGGGGTATGCCACTTAATTTCACTAATGCTGTTTTTTTATTTACTCAACTTCGGTGTATCACTTGACAAGGGCATCATTGCTGACCAACAGACCTACCTGATGACCGGACCTTCCGGTGGGGCTAATGTGCTCGGAATAATTGAGAAAGGTCATAGAGTGGAAATTCTTGGACAAGAAGGTATATGGGTCAAAATTATATGGAACAATCAGGCCGTTTACGTCCGCGATAACAAAATTCGAAGATTGAGCTGAAACACGTTGTGCCTTAACGCATTTATCTCTTAAATGCATATATTTAAATGAGGTGCGAAACTTATTATCAAAGGCTATATTATTATTGACGTTTGGGGTAGGGCCCATTTCATTATCCCTGGCCCAACCTGACTTCCCTGCAATTGATTCAATTGCTTTTTTAAAAAGGGAATTGAACCATGATTTAAATTCACGAACACTTAGCAACTTAACCTACAAAATTGCCGATTTATACTACAATCAATTTGTTCTTGATTCAGCTGACAAGTATTGGAATGCAAGCCTTTCTTATAGTAAAGAGGGAGCAATTGCTGATGTTCAGGGAAAGTCATTGTACTGGATTGGTAATTTAAATTATGACCGAGGCAATAGGGCAGAAGCCATAAGAATACACCATCAGGCACTAAAGGTTTTTCAAGAAAGTGGAGATTCTTTGTGGATTGCAAAGACCCAGAATGTAATCGGTAACTCCTATAATTATTTGGGAGAACACGATCAGGCCAAGATATATTATCGGGAGGCTCAGGATATTTTTAAAAGAATTGGAGACCGAAAAGGCTATGCTTTTGTCAATGAAAATCTTGGTATCATATATGGTGAGGAAGGCGATCCGGAGATGGCAATAGCACTTTATTTGGAATCGGAAGAGGAGCTAATAAGGATTGGAGAGGAAAAATACCTGGGCACCACCTATTACAACATGTCTATTCAATATAGAGAAATGGGCCAAATTGATAACGCACTCACCGTGATTCGAAATGCTTTGGAAATTGCAAAAAAGGATAATAATAAGAGCTTAACCGGTTTAGTTTATCAAGAAATGGGCCTTATTGAAATAACTAACAAGAATTATAAAAAAGCGTTGCCATTCCTGGAAGAGGCTCTAAAAATAGGGGAAGAAACGGATAATGAACAAGTAAGGGCCAATGCAATTCAAAACCTGACGCTTTGCTATGAGGGAATGGGAGACTTTAAAAAGGCTTTAGGTTATGCGAAAAGGTCTAGAGTGCTGGATAGTCTGTTATACAATACCCAGAATGCAGAGATTATTAGCGAGGTAGAAACCAAATATCAAGTCGCTCAAAAAGACCAGGAGAATGAAATTTTAAAGCAAATTGATGCAACAAATAAGACTGAAATTGAAAAGCAGCGATTAATTACCTGGATAGTAGTTGCCGGGGCTTTGGTCTTAGTCACATTCCTGATCTTGATGTATATGGCTCTAAATAAGATCAATAAACATAAAGATCAGATTGAAAAGCAAGCGGACAAGTTGCGTCAACTCGATGAATACAAATCACGTTTTTTCGCTAATATCAGTCATGATATTAGGACACCTTTAACACTCATTTCCGGCTATGCGCATCAGGTGAAAACAGACCATGCAAATTATTTAACTGAGCAGTCGCTACAAAATCTTGCAAAGCTTGAGAGAAACAGTCGGAAACTTAATGACATGGCTGAAGAGATCAGAGACTTGATACTCCTGGAGGAAGGCAACCTTAAACTCAATTTCACAAGAGTCAGGATAGATTCCTATTTGAGCTTAGTGGTCAATATGTTTTCTTCTGCCGCTGATGTCCGAAGGACTGAGTTAAACTATAACTCCGATATTGACCCTGACGTCGTGGTCCATATGGATAGAAATAAATTTGAACAAATTATTTACAACATAATTTCAAATGCCTTTAAATATACTCCTGAAGGAGGCAAGGTAATGGTCGATCTCAGCCAGCCCACTCCCAGTGAAATTTTAATTTCTATTCGGGATACCGGCACTGGTATAGCCAAAGAACATTTATCAATGATATTTGACCGGTATTATCAAACACCGGATAATGAATTTAAAGAAAAAGAGGGGTTCGGAATAGGGCTGGCTCTGGTCAAAGAGTTAACCAATCTTCATGGTGGTGAAATTAATGTGGAAAGTGAAAAAGGGGTAGGGACAACGTTTAATTTAAAGCTCCCATTAAATCATGACATACCCGCTGATGAGGAAGAGTTAGAAACGAGCCTACGTAATTTTGATCTGTCGACGGAACCTAATTCACCTAATGAAAAAACTTTTGTTGGCAGTGGGAAAGATGGATTAAACGTGGCGAAGGTTCTGGTAGTAGATGATCATGCTGAGGTAAGGGATTATATTTCAAAAATTGTCCAAACTCGATTTTCAGTATTTGAAGCCAAGAACGGCCAACACGCACTAAACATACTTGAAAATCAAAAAGTCGATGTAATTCTTACAGATTTGATGATGCCCTGGCTAGATGGATTTGAACTGATAGAGAAACTAAAAGAAGATCCCCAGCTACAACAAATACCTGTGATGGTAGTTTCGGCCAGAACGACCGAAGAAGATAAATTACGAGTGCTTAATAGTGGGGTGAATGATTTTATGAGTAAACCATTTGATCCTGAAAAGTTGATTAAAAGGATTGAAAATTTAGTTGAAAGCAAGGGGAATGGATCGCACCCCTGGGCGAACCTGCTGGATGAAAGAAATGAAGTTGAGAAAGATATCATAGAGAAAATTAACGGGCTGATTATTGAAAAGATCGACGACTCAACTCTCTCAGTAAAGGATATTGCTGACGAGATATGTGCCAGTGAGCGCAAGACCTTTAGGTTAATCAAGGATCTAACTGGTCATACTCCTCTTGAGTATATGAAATGGATCAGGTTTGATTATGCAAAGGATTTATTAATAGGAAAAAAAGTTAAATCTGCCAGTGAGGCCGCGAAGGCCATTGGAATGAGTAATGTCACTCAATTTAATAAGCAATACCGAAAATTTCATGGCATCAGTCCCATAGAAGGCTAATTCTCTATTCTACACCCATTTTAATAATGCAACCTTGGGGCATCTAATGACTCTTTGTTACCAGGCGAAGGATATTGACGTCTTAGCTTAAAAAACTCAAGTCATGATCAAAAACTACATCAAAATAGCCTTAAGGAATCTTTGGAGGAGGAAATTGTATTCGGCCATTAACATTAGTGGTCTTGCAGTGGGCATCGCAGCCTGTTTGCTAATTACCTTATACGTGCAGGACGAATTTGCCTATGACAGCTTCCATAGTAAATCTGATCGAGTCTACCGAGTCATGAGACAGATGACTATTGGAGGGCAAACCGCTCAGGCTGTCTCCTCCAATTATGCACTCCAGGATTTGGTTGTGGAGAACATTCCTCAGGTGCAAAGTGCGGCGAGAATAGCACCGAGGAGGAAGTCATTGATGACTAACAAGGAACTGGACCTTGAGTTTATTGAAGATCGCTTCTTTTTTGGGGAGGAGACCATATTTGAGGTGTTTGATTTCGAATTCATTAGTGGCAATGCTAATACAGCCCTCAAAAACCCATTTAGTTTGGTGATCACTGAGCCCATGGCTGAGAAATACTTTAAAGGTGATAATCCAATTGGCAAAGTGTTAATTCTGGATAACGATAAAACTTTTAAGGTAACAGGTGTGATAGCACCACTACCTATTAATTCCCATTTTCATTTCGATTTTCTCGCATCGCTCAAAAGTACGGAAGGTTGGTATCCGCCGGTTATGTTTGAACACTGGGGCAACATGTGGATGTATTCTTACCTGTTGCTCAAGGAAGGTGCTGATTATCAGGAGGTGGAACGTCAGATGGGCCCAATGCTAGATACCCATGGGCCTGCTGCCCTAAAACAGTTCGATGTGAGTGTGCAGCTTCAACCACTGAGGGATATACATCTTTATTCTAATTATGAGGGGGAAATTGAGCAGAATAGCAGCATCACTTTCGTGCGGGTATTTATGGTTGTAGCATTTCTTGTATTATTAATTGCTTGTTTTAATTTCATCAACCTGGCTACTGCTCGTTCTGCGTGGAGAGCCAAAGAGGTTGGAATCAGGAAAGTAGTGGGTGCTGCGAAAAAACACCTGGTTTTTCAGTTTTTGGGCGAGTCGGTTTTCATATCACTTATTGGCACCCTGATCGCAATTGTTTTGGTACTCATGGTACTCCCCGGATTCAATGAATTTTCGGGGAAAAACCTTGAATTGAACCTGTTAGAAAATACCACTGTATGGTTGGGTTTAATTACGGTAGTAGCTCTTGTGGGTCTGACTGCTGGAAGCTTTCCTGCTTTCCTCCTGTCTTCATTTAAACCCATTATGGTCCTTAAAGGGAAGAATGTTGGAGATCAGCGATCCGCCTCACTTTTAAGAAGAGTGCTAGTGGTTTTTCAGTTCACCATTTCGATCGTTTTGATCATTGGGACGGTAATAGTTTATCAGCAGCTACAATTCATGAAAGACAAAGATCTGGGGTTTGAGGGAGAACAAGTATTGGTTGTCCCGCTTAATAGCAAATCGTCCAAAGAACGTGTAGACATTTTAAAGGCTGAGTTTCTTAGCAATGCTAACGTGGAGGTTGTCTCAGCGGCATCGGATGTCCCTCCTTCAAGATTAAACTCCTGGAGAGTATTGCGCGAAGGGGCACCAACGGATACAGAGGAATTGATTGAAATTGTGGCCGTTGATTACGACTACCTTGAGGTTTTAGACCTTGAGCTTGTAGATGGCAGGTCGCTGCAGAAAGATTTTGCAACGGATGCGTTGGAAGGTATCCTTATGAACGAGGCAGCGGTAAACCACTTGGGGTTAAATGATCCTATCGGTACCAAGTTTGATGGAATGGGCATCAAAAATTTCAATTTGATTGGAGTAGTTAAGGACTTTCATTTCAACTCACTCCATAACCAAATTGAGCCATTGATCATTCACATTTGGCCCGCCTGGTATGACAATTTACTGGTCAAAGTGCGCACCAACGAATTGGCAAATACCATTGAAGCGTTGGAAGGTCAGTGGAATGGCAACGTGTCTGACTGGGCATTTGAGTATTATTTTCTGGATGAGGAGTTCGGTAAACTGTACGCGGCTGAAGAAAAGTTAGGTGAATTAGTGACTTACTTCTCCCTGCTGGCTATCCTCATAGCCAGCCTGGGGTTATTTGGATTGGCTTCGTTTATGGCAGAACAGAAAATTCAGGAGATTGGAATTCGAAAAGTTTTGGGGGCCTCAATTCCTAGTATTGTATGGCTTCAATTTCGTGTTTTTCTCATTTTGGTTTTGATCTCATTGGTTTTGGCTGTTCCACTGGGCATGTACTCCATGGAAAATTGGCTACAGGATTTCGCATACAGAGTCGATATTGACTGGAAGGTATTCCTGGGGGCCGGAATAGTGGCAATTGTTATTGCATTTATGACAGTTGGGTATCAAACCTTGAAGGCGGCTTTGAGTAATCCTGTGAATAGCCTGAGAAATGAATGATTGGGTTTGGGTGTGTGAATGTGGGTGTGGGTGTGGGTGTGGGAGAGTTTAGCTCAATCTCTTACATTAGACTCAAATTTGTATAATGAGATACTGGCGCTATTTATTCCTAATTACTGTACTGGGAGCCTGCAAAAAACAACCACAGGCTGATTTGGTTCTTAGAAATGGCAGAATATTTACTACGAACGAAAGCAGGCCATTTGTTGAGGCTCTAGCCAGTCTGGATGGACGAATAATAGCTTTGGGTTCAGATAATGATATTGTGTCATACGAAGGGTCAAATACCAATGTTATCGACCTTGAAGGTAAATTGGTCTTGCCAGGATTTATTGACACCCATACGCATGCCTTTTGGGGAGGTCAACGCTTGTCAGAGATAAACTTGAACCAGTCACAAACAGTTGAAGAATTGCAGGAGAAATTGCGCCAATGGATTGAAGGCAATTCAATTCCCCCAGGTGAGCCTGTATGGGGTGTAGGACCCTTCCCACGGGCGGAGCTGTTTGGAGCACTTGGCTGGCCCACTAAAGAAATCCTTGATGAGGCAGCACCCGATAATCCGGTTGTTTTGAGTCGTGGAGGCGGACATGCCTTTTGGGTCAATTCAAAAGCGCTGGAAATGGCAGGCATTACTGGTAGTACACCTCAAGTTGATGGTGGTGAAATTGTTATAGGATCTAATGGTGAGCTCACAGGTATCTTCAAGGAAACGGCTCAGGACTTGATTACTACATCGATTCCCCATGTCGTGGACATGAAGACCAATTTCCAGAAAGCCATGGAGCATGCTATCTCTTTGGGGCTAACCGGGATTACAATTATGCCACTAACTGAGGGGCAAAAAGGATTTGAGGTATTAAAGAAACTGGAGTCTGAAGGAGAATTGGATATTCGAGTCAATTTGGCTTATGCTCCTGTCCAGCTGGATTCATTAGTAGAGTCTGGTGCCAAAACAGGGGACGGAAATGAGTTGGTAACCATTGGTCCAATCAAGATTTTTATGGATGGTTCCCTGGGTGCCCTCTCCGCATTTATGTATGAGCCTTTTACTGATAATCCCGGGAATAGCGGGATTTCAAGGTATGAGAAAGCTGATTTAAATGAATTAGTCAGTCGGGCACATACAAATAATTTCCAGGTGGCCATACATGCTATTGGCGACCAGGCAGTGACCTGGGCTTTAGATGCCATTGAAGCTGCTCAATCTGAAGATGAGAGAAAAGGGTTAAGACACCGTATCGAACACAATACGGTCAATATTCTTGAAGACGTACCACGATTTTCCGAATTGGGAGTTGTCGCATCAATGCAACCACATATTACAGGCAATCAGGAATATCGTGAACGTCGACTGGGAGTGGAGAGAGCACACCGAGTTGATATGTGGAGATCATTACTGGATAAGGGAGCAATGCTTGGTTGGAGTACCGACTGGCCAGTTAATTCCCTAAATCCCATTGACATTATTTATGATATAGTGACAAGATATCCTGAACAGCGATTATCGATAGAAGAAGCAATTAAGTACTACAGTTCCGGTTCGGCATATGCTGGTCATGCAGAAACAAGCCGCGGTTCCCTTGAAATTGGTAAGTTGGCAGACATGGTTGTACTATCACAGAACCTCTTCTCTATTCCCAAAGAAGCAATCAAGAAGACCAAAGTAATTTACACTATCATGAATGGTCGGATCGTCTTCTCAGCTAATTAAATAGTTGCTATCGATTAAACCCACCGAAAGATTCCATATACACAGCACCAAATGCAGCTATGCCTCTTTCACCTGCGCACTGGCATTGCCATAGACCATGAAACGAGTTGGATCCACACTCCCGAGAAATCGCTCAGCAAATTTGCTGCCGAAATTCCCCAGGTGTACCATCGTCGCATCCGAATCGGCATAGCGCTCAT
>JAJCYL010000273.1 GCA_029262955.1 Cytophagales bacterium
GTAGGCTTAATAGGCTTTGTGGGGGATGTGATTTTCTCTTCTGGAGATTTATCCTGCGATTTCTCCACCCTAGTGAATGTTTCGAGCCATTGTGTTAAGTGAAAGATTACCCCTTCAATTTTAAAAAGGTGATCGGGTTTACTTATTCTATTTACAATATCAATATATTTTATCTTGAATTTGTCACCGACCTGGGTAATAAAAAAATTCAGGCCCGGGGTCTTGACATTTACAAGTTCCAACTGATCTCCCTTGCGTTTACTAGGATCAACATGAGGGTTGTTTTTGATAAGCTTATCAATCTCTTCTATAAGCTTATCAAATTCTGGGTTTTTCGAATTACCCTTTTCGGCAACAATTAAATCCAACCATATAGCCAGCTTATCGATAACCTCTTTCGGTGTTTGTTTTACAAGAGCTCCTTCAGTTGCTTTCTCATTAATATCATGCTTCTCCACCAAGTAATTATCTCGCTCATGAATGCAGGTGATGTTAAAAAATACTTGCGTGTTACCTTTGAGGTGAGTTTTACATACCTCTTGTTTGTCTTTGTTTTTTTCGAAATGGCGCTCAACATATTGTAAGTGACCATCAAGGAGATCAATTAGAGGTTTTTTAAATGCGCCTGGAAAGTTCATAGAATATGTTAATCATAAAGGTTTTCAGAAATCTCCCTGGTTTCTTCTTCAGAGGGTTGGGTATATCTCCAGATTTCTTTCATCGAGACATTGCCGGAAAGCTTTTGGGCCGTTATTTTCCTGATTTTCGTCTGTTGTCTTCTATACAAAGCATTTGGCAATTTTCAGCAGATGTTTTTCCGCCTTCATGCCAAGGTGTAATATGATCACCTTCCATTTCTTCTAATTCAAAATGTTCATTGCAAACAAGACAAATCCCTTTCTGCCTTTCGTATGCTTCTCTTTTTTGGTTCGGACTAAAAGCTCGAATGTTCAGGTACTTTTCTTGACGAGTTAAAACATACCAATAAATTCCTTTTTTCTTTGTTACATCCTCATCCTGCATTAGTTCAGCAATTTCTTTTTCAAGCTCGGTTGAATCAAAGTTTTTCGAGCTGAATTCATTGTACAGAAATCCCCATTGCATTCCTTTCATTTCCTTCCGGTACTTTGGGAAAACTGCTTTTACCCAATTTATAACAGTTTGGAAGTAAAGCCATAATTCATTAGCGTTTGGCTCATGTTGATGCTCAGACATATAATTTTCAATATCCCCATCTTTAGAAATCCATTTAATGGTTGTTTCTAAGTAATCCTGACGATTAACAGCACCGCTGAGATAATCTTTACCAAGACCATAAGCCGGGCAGTTGCTTTTGCTGAAATGACGTTTAGCATCAGAGACCCATGAGCCATGATACACTGCATTGTGCAATTCTTGGTCAGTAAGCTCCTCTCCAGCAATGTTAATGGTCTTAAACCACTCTAATTTTTCGCTATCTGCACCACTACATAAGTAGACCGTCAATTTATAGTTGAGAATTTGTTCTTGTTCGTCATTTTGAAGATTGTGAAATGCCCTATTCTCAGGAAAGCTTCCAACTTTTACAGAAAAATCCCCTTCCACATATTGGCAAATAGATATCGTCCTTTGTTGCCCGTCAATTACTTCAAAATTACCATCGTCTCTTACTGCCCAATACATGACATTCAGCGGAAAGTTGTTTGTAATTGTATTAATTACAGCGTCTCGCTGTTTGTCTTTGTAGATGAATTCACGCTGATAGGGTGGACGAATATCTAATTTACCACTGTAACCTACTACACCTTCTTCGTCGTTGTCTTCGTACCCTTCCGCTAATTCACGGATTGATATTTCTTTGAGTTCTATTTTCATAGCTAAAGCCTCTTATGTCTAATAAATATTCTTTGATAAGCAGACTGGATTATCATACCCTCTTTATTGATAAAATAATTCTTCTTCCCATCATTGCCAGCCAAATTTGCATTTTCATTTGTTTTGCCGCCAGATGAACCAGTCTTTTGACCATTTTGTTTTACTTCCCAATAATCATCATACTTTCTTGTATCTGGCACTTCATCGTGGCAACCTCTTTGTGTGGCCCCTAAAACTTCAAATTGTTCTGGATTATATTTATTCATAAAAGTAATCGGAACACCCATTACACCTTCGTAATCAATCGGTATATCATTGGTTTTTGAAACTTCAATTGCGTCATAATTGTCGTAGGTGGGATATTCTTCGGGATTGAATTTTTTATAAAGAATGAGTTCCTCATGACGCTTTGCATTATCAAGATTAGTAAACCAACACGTATTATTGGAGGAAACGATCCTATTTCCATTTTCATCAATCCTAGCTTCGGATCCATCCAAAGGATAATGTTTTGGCACGATAAATCCTGAAAAATTTCGATTACTATTTATACCTATCCATAATTTATTCTCCTTTATTAGAGGAAAAATCTCTTTGTAAGTAATTACATTCCAAGTTCCAATAATCAGAAATTTTTTGTCGTACTCCATAAGTTGTGAAACATACTCCCTGAATAATGAAAAAGGTGGATTTGTTACTACAATATCAGATTGTCTGAGTAGCTCAATAGATTCTTTAGAGCGAAAATCACCATCTCCTTTTAACTGTTTAATGCCAATTTCTTCGGGGTCGGGTACATTGTTCCCCTTTTTATCACCTTCATATTCAAGATAGATTGCTCTTTCTGTATCATGTTGACTGAACAAATCCATGTTCTGGTTCTTATAGCAGGTAGTAATCAATTTTTTCGTCCTTAACTTCTCAAAATTGTAGGAGAAATAATGGAAGAAATTGCTTACCCTTGGGTCATCACAATTGCAAAAGACTACTTTGTTCTTGAAATGTTTTTTGTAGTGCCTAAGCTCTCTTTCTATATCAGAAAGTATTGTATAGAATTCATCATTTTTTGATTTTTTTGCTTTATGTAAAAATTTGTTTGTTGCAATTCTTGCCATTCTGTCCTGTTTCTTTTTTATGCCATCAATGTAATACTAAATCTCGTTCTCGTTTTACACCTTGGCTTTTTTAAATGGCACAATGGAAGCCTAATCATAAAGGTTTTCAGAAATCTCCCGGATCTCTTCTTCAGACGGTTGGGTGTATCGCCAAATCTCTTTCATCGAGACATTGCCCGATAGCTTTTGGGCCACGTGTACGCCCTGTGTATCGGCTACACGCTTCAAAAATGTGTGCCTGAGCATATGCGGCGCCACAGTGAACTTCTCTTCAGGGGGAAGCTGTGCGGACGCCTGGCCAGACAACCGGGTCATGATGTGATAAACTCCTTTAGAAGATAGCCGGCTACCCCATCGGCCAACGAAGATGGGTTTATCAGTGGCCATGGCAATCAGCTCACCGAGGCCATCAGCTGGTTTTGCTTGATGGTGGTCAAGTATTGCACTGAGACCCTTACGAAATTCCTTCAATCTTACCTCATACAGGTACCGATCTAGCCAATACCTGGCTTCTTTAGGTAAGGTAATTTCTTTGGTAACCTTGCTGCCTTTTCTCCGAATGTTGTGAAAACTCTTGGAATGATATTGAGATAGATCCAGGGAAACCAATTCAAACTCCCGGAGGCCGGTGTTAAGAAGGCAATAAAATACTGCAGCTTCAAGCAAGGGGTTGTCATAGACTTTTTTGCAGGTGGTCACACGGATATCGACAGCCGATTTAAGCAAGGTGATTTGCCGGTTAGTCAATCCGTTCCAAACCGGCTCGTCAGTGGCTAGATCAGTGACGCCCTTAAGAGGGTGGCCTGCCGGCAGGTGGTAACCTTGTTGCCGGGTCCAGCCCGCAAAAGTCCGGACGGTGGCCAGCATCCGGTTAACTGAAGCGGCTTGGTATTTATTTTTCTCCAGGTAGGTTTTCCACCCCTTGGATACCGAAGGTGTCCAGTGGTGGGGGTGGTATGATCCGGTCAGTTTTTCAAAGAAGGTTAGGAAGTTTTTCAGGTCCCTCTTTTTTGCCCGGACCGTTTCGGCAGCACCTCCAAGAACCTCGGTTTTGATGTACTGATCAGACCAGGTGAGTAGCGTATTTTGATCAATTCCGGAAGCGATAATATTACCGGACGAACTTTTGGTAATTTCTGCTTGCTTTTTGCCCATCAAAAGTATAGCTTAGAGTAGGTAATTCATACGGTAAGGTACGTTATCAGACGAACTTTTACAAGATGTGCTGCACTGGAAAACCTCACTTTTTGCGGACATTTTGAGTTATTGAAAAGTGCCGTTTGATTTCCACAATTTCAATAAGTGCTGCAGACCAGGTTAGGAGTTAACCAATACGACCGTTTGATTTTACAATAAGTATCTAAGTCTTGCTATCAAAGGGACTTCATCTTAGTGCTGTTTATTAGTTTTTTATTGTACTTTTTGCCAATTTTTTACTCAGCCTATATCCTGAAATACTATTCGACATGCACTATTATAAAAAGATTTTACGTTAACCAGCAGCGACAAGTCGCTGCTTTCTTTCAAGCCTCATTGATCTGGTGCGCAGCGAGGGCATAATAATACCCAGCACATAATTTCTTAACATAAACCATCCAAAATCATTTTCATTTAATGAGGAGTTTATCTTCGGCGATAGCTCTTTGTGTTTTTCAGGTAACTCACTCCAATGCAGTCCAGTGGCAATATGATGAGCAGTATGATAACCATTGTTGATCAGTATGAAATTGAGAAATATCCCGGTGAAGTTGCGAGAGCTATTGTATTTGGACTCTTCGTCTGCATGGACGTGTTGTAGGTAATTAAATACATGCACAGTATATACTGAAACCTGTCCGGGAATGACGACAAACAGTAAGGCCTTCTGCCAATCAATTATTAGCGCAGTACCAGTCCACAGTACAAGGCTTATAATTTGAAAACCTGTAGAATAGAACTTCTTGCGGTTTTCTGACCAAAGATTTTTGAGATATGCACCCACAGCAGCTTGCTGATAATAACCACTGATAGTTGGATATATCAATAGTGTGAGCAGGTTATTTTTTTCTGAGTATCGATAGGTTTTAGTATAATCTTCATCCTTATTTATCTGAACATGATGATTGATGTTGTGTGTGGGAATCCAGGCAAAAATCGGGAAACCGTAAAAAACGGTTAGCCAGTTGTCAGTCAGAAAGTTCATGGTCTTGTTTTTCCACATGCCTAGGTGCTGGTGGTTGTGGGTCATTACAGCCACGGTGACGGCCATTAATAGCTGTAAAGCATAGATTAGCCAGAACATATAAGACTCCATTTCAAATCCCCATTGCCAGAGAATAACCAAGAGTAAAGTTGTTATTATCATAAAAACAATCGATCGAATATCTGCTTGATATCTTAACATAAAGTAGGAGGTTAGCTTAGTTGGTTTACAATCTCACAATATTCACAATTTTGTGTAAATTTTTCTGTTTGATGGATTGACTTAGCGTTTCAAGTCGATTAAATCAAATTAAAATTGATTTAGTTGAGTTTTGAAATCTCCTTCATTACTTCTTCGGCTTCAGCCATTTTTTGTTTACTAAGTGCCTGGTCAGTTGAAGAAAGTTTAAAGACCTCATCCATCAATTTTTGGTATTTCCTTTCTAACTCTGATTTATTGGGTTTTCTTTTAAAAATTCCTAACATGCTGGTCTGATTTTTACATTTTGAATCTATTTGGACATTGGAATTAAAACAATTGTTGATAAGCTCACACTTACATCTTGTCTTGCAGGTCTGAATAATCTCTTTAGTTCTCCCACCCAAAGAACTAAAGACGTAGCTCCGATGATTATGCCCCAATCGCTAAATGAAAGCGGTACTGTGCGGAATACCTGGCCGCCGAATTGTACAATTAAATACTGACCTATAAGAATTAACAAGGCTACAATTATGAAACCCACACCTTTATTTAATTCATGAAAAGCTGACTTGCCAGTATCATAGGCTTTGGCATTAAATAGGTTCCAGAACTGGAGCATTACGAAGACGGTAAAAAACATAGAGAGATTGTAATCGCTAATGGTCCCGTCCACTTCAGTATAGAAATAAAGTAAGCCCAGTAGTAAAATGACAAATGAAAGACCCACAAAGAGGATATTATTCCGCATACCAGGGGTAATTATGAAATCGTGGCGGCCTCTTGGTTTATTACTCATTACTTTCTGATTAGGAGGTAATGATGCAAGCGCTGCAGCAGCGAAAGTGTCCATGATCAGATTAACCCATAACATTTGAGTCACGGTTAATGGTAATTCGAATCCCAAGATCGAACCAAGTAACACAATTGACAGGGCGGCCAGGTTTATGGTCAGCTGGAAAAGTATAAAACGCTGTATGTTCTGATAGAGAGAGCGGCCCCACATGACTGCTGTTGCTATACTGTTAAACGAGTCATCCAAAAGGGTTATGTCACTTGCTTCTTTAGCAACAGAGGTTCCTGAACCCATAGAAAGGCCCACGTGAGCATAATTAAGCGCTGGAGCATCATTTGTGCCGTCACCGGTAACCGATACCACAGAACCTGCTTGCTGTAACAGTTGAACCAATCTTTGTTTGTCCGTGGGTCTTGCCCGACACATTATTTTCAACGACCGGACTCTCTTAAGCGCTTCTTCATCCGATAATTCGGCAAATTCTAATCCTGTTATAATATTCTGTTCAGTGTCATTTTCCGCCCAAATTCCAATTTGACGACCAATTTCCCTCGCCGTTCCGGGTGTATCTCCTGTTACTATCTTTACATCTATGCCTGCCAGCATGCAATCATAAACAGCAGCAGGGACTTCTTTTCTTACAGGATCTGATATGGCGGTTATTCCAAGAAAAGTGAAATCCGAGTTGCTGGCTTCATTTATACTCAAAGAGTGTTGGTCTTCAATTACCTTATAGGCAAAACCAAGTGTGCGCATGGCTTTATTTTGGTATTCAAATAACTCATCCTCAATCTCAGATTTTATGCTGTCAATTGGTTTTATTTCTTCCCCGATGAGCGCATTTCTACACTTGGATAGGACTATTTCGGGGGCGCCTTTCATATATAGAACTTTCTTTTTCAGGAAGGGAGATTCCACTAGGGTTGCCATATACTTGCGCTCAGTTGAAAAAGTGAGCTGATCAATGATATTGGTACTTTCCCTTAAATCGAGATAATTAATCTCATGGTTGTTCAACCAAAGCAGAAGTGCAGCCTCTGTTGGATTCCCCAAACCATTGATTTTATCAGGATTGGAATAATCCAAATGGGCGGTTGTATTAAAAGTAATGCTTTCTTTGATTAAGTGACCGCAGTCATTATCTCCCGGGGTCTGATCTTTGAGTCCACCAAAATTGGTAGCATAGATATTCATCTGGTTCTGGGTGAGTGTGCCCGTTTTATCAGTACATATTACCGTGGTAGCACCCATCGTTTCACAGGCATGCATTTTTCGAACTAAGTTGTTGGTTTTTAGCATCCTTCGCATGCTCATTGCCAGGCTTAAGGTCACGCTCATTGGCAGGCCTTCCGGTACAGCCACCACAATTAATGTAACGGCGATCATGAAGTACTGCAAAATGCGCCCGGCTATTTCAACGGTTACCCACGAGGATCTATTCAGTGGTTCAAAACCCAAGAGGTATCCCAAACCAATTAGAAAAACAAAAGTTAGCAGCCCGTAACCAATCCATTTGGTCCAACTGCCCTCTTCTACACTTTTTGGTAATTTGATATCCTTGCCTATTAATTGAAGCCCATCAAAAACGATAGGTATCCAAACTTTTGAAAGGGCAACTAAAGCTGATAGGATCACGATTCCCACCGATCCAAGTTGTAGCAGAGATACCTGGGTTTTGCCAAAGAAAATATCTTTAGCAAAAGTGTCGAAAATGTCATAGCGGCAAGAAAAAACCCCACTACACCTATGAACTTAGCCAGACCATCAAGTTGTTGGCTCAGTGGTGTACTTTCATGGGTCATCTCAGTTGATTTTTGAGCCACCTGTCCATATTCTGTTGCATCCCCCACTTTTCTAACCTCCATTGTAGCGTGACCATCAATGACTTTGGTCCCACGCATAATCCAATTTGAAGGGTACGTAGAGTCCTCATCAAACTCAGATTGATGAGTTGTTTTAGTAATTACCAATTCACCTGTAAGGCAGGATTCATCCATTTGAAGCGAAACAGCTTCAATTAATTCACCGTCTGCCGGTACTTCTTCTCCTGTTTCCAACACGACGATATCACCAACGACGATATCCTTTTTAGACACCTGGATAATGTTGCCATTTCGGATAACTTTAATAAGGGTATCATCATTTACTTTGTTGAGAATATCGAATTTCTTATTAGCATCCATCTCAAACCAGAAAGCCACTCCGGTTGCTAAAATTATTGCCGAGAAAATACCGATTGTTTCAGCATACTCATTATGAACGAATGAAATAATGAGTGATAAAAAAGCAGCGATAAGCAGAATCCTGATAATTGGGTCCTCGAACTTTTCAAGAAAAAGCTTCCAAAGAGACTCTCTCACCGGGGGAGTAAGCAAGTTGTCACCATGTTGGCTTCGACTAGATAATACCTCGTTGTCGTTAAGCCCTTTTAAATGCTTTCTGTCCATTTAATAAAATTTAACTGTATTAAGCCCTGATCAGTTATTGTGGTTATTGAAGCCCTTTAATATTTAAAGGATGCAAATTAACTAGGCAATTCTGGATGAAATCTGTAGGTTAAAAGTTCGTTTCTCTTTGATTGAAGCTCCATTAAACAGTAGAATGATACAATGTCCGAATATCGAAATTACTTTATTCATATTGTTTACTTTGTGTATCTCCTACAGTGTGGTTAGATTGTTATTTTATAAGACACTTTATCACCTTCACATGAGAACAAATATTCCACCATTAGCCATCACATTTTTAGCAATACTCTTAATTTCTTGTGAACCGGAAGTGGAAAAAGAAGTTGAAATCGATTCAGAGCTTGAAAAGACAACTGAAGAAATTATTAAATCTTTGTATAATGATGATGCAGAGATCATAACAATCGATGAGTGCGAATACATAGTCATAAAATATACATTTTCTAAGGACAGTTACGGCTTTATGACCCATAAAGGAAACTGTAGCAACCCTATTCATGTCTATAATGAAGTCCCGGAACTAAGTCCTCAGGAGGAATAAGCTTTATCATTATTTATCTGACAGATTTTAGTGTTTGTTTATTTCAATTTCCCCAATCTCATCTGCAGATGATACTTTTTTAATTAACTCTCATTTAGAATCTCAATAAGGCGAAATCCTAATACGAATATTTTGAGATCAAAATAGACTTTAATTCTAAGTGAAACCCCGATTAGTAAGGAATCTGGTAAATCCAGAATTGATCCAGAATCGCATCCGACTTTTGACATGAGCAAAAATTTATAAATAAATTATTGCTATGAAACAGGTCGTCATTTCAAGCTTGTCCCTGCTTTTGACTTCATGCTGGCCGCATAATGAAAGGAGAGTAGAATTAATTGAGAAAGCAGATAGTATCTCATCTGAGATTATTGAGATTGACAGAAAAATTGATAGCATATATTCGCTTCCTCTGATCGGGGCATATGCCGAATCGAAAAATCCAACAATAGATTCACTCTCTGAGGAACTTGAGGTAGATAGTTTAGCATATACTGATCTAATTAAGTAGTTTATAGGTCCTGTATCATGATAGAGCCAAATATATTATCAATGGAAATTAACCATGTAGCTGTACAATGAGAATTTTAGTAGTCGAAGATGAACCTAAGCTTTTAAAATCGATCCTGGAATTTCTCAAGACGGAAGACTACATCTGTGATGGAGCTTTGTCATACCGTGAAGCAACAGACCATGTCAGCACTTATAATTATGACTGTCTGATAGTAGATATTACGCTTGGGGACGGAAGTGGGCTAGAACTTATTAAAATATTAAAACTCTACAAGTCGGAAGCGGGGATAATTATTATCTCGGCCAAAGATTCATTGGAAGATAAAATTCATGGGCTTGAACTCGGTTCAGATGATTACCTGACCAAGCCCTTCCATCTCTCCGAACTAAATGCGAGGCTGAGAGCAGTCTTGAGAAGGAAGAATTATCATGGTCAAGAGAACCTTAAATTTGGTGAAATTCGAATCGAATTATCCAGGAAAGCCGTTTATTTAAAGGAAACTGAAGTTTATTTCACGCCCAAAGAATATGAGCTCCTACTGTTTTTTATAGCCAATCAAAATAAGGTAGTTACTAAAACATCCATAGCTGATCATATGTGGGAAGATGAATACAGTTTTGGTTCTTATGACTTTATTTATTCACACATTAAGAATCTGAGGAAAAAGTTCGAGGACTCGGCATGTCCGGATTATTTGAAAACAATTTATGGGATTGGATATAAATTTGAGTTAGCGTGAAATTATTATCAAAATACTCCGGGGCATATATTTTGGTTGCCATACCCTTGTTTTTGATAACCTCGGTGGTCTACTATTATCTTACCCTTGAAGTAATCTCCAATCAGGCAGATGAATCACTTAAGGAAGATAAAAGTTATATTATTGAGCAATTGGATGAATCCGACGAGATCATTGACATGTTTCTCAATCTCTCTGATGATTATCACTTAAGAGAAACAACTGTAGATAAAGCAGTCACAGATCAGTTTAGCACAATAATGCTGTATGACAATAGGGAACAAGAGGAAGAACCCTACAGGCAATTGTATACATCAATCAATAAGAATGGCGAATTCTACGAACTCACCATTCGTAAATCACTCGTAGAGTATAACTCCCTGGTATATACCATTATAGTAATAGGCATTGTATTTCTAGGATTCCTTACATTAAGTTTCGCTCTTATCAATAGTCAATTAGCCGGAAAAATCTGGAAGCCCTTTTATGAGGCATTAAATAAACTTAAAGATTATAAAGTGGAAACAAATGAAGTGCTTTTGTTCAATCACTCTAGTATTGAGGAATTCCAGGAACTTAATAGTGTAATCTCTGCAATGACTTCAAGGATACAAAGGGATTTTACCCACCAAAAGCAATTTTCTGACAACGTTGCCCATGAGATCCAAACTCCACTGGCGGTTATAAATGCCAATATGGACATACTAATTCAGAATGAGAATTTAGGAGAAAGAGAATTGGAGGTGATTCAGAGTATCACAGATTCCTCATTGAAACTGTCCAGGATTAACAAATCACTATTACTTCTTTCTAAAATAGAAAACAATCGGTTTCAGGAGAAAGTAAAAGTTGATTTGAAACTATTAGTCACTAATTATCTAAAGGTGTTCGATGACCAATTAAAAGAAAATGACATAAAGGTAGTCAATGAATTAGAACGGTCATTTTATATCGAGATACACTCTGTATTAGCTGAAGTCCTGATCAGTAACCTGTTACAGAATGCAATCAGGCATAATATTAAGAAGGGTGTTATTAACATCAGCTTTGATGAAAACACCTTTGAGATTGCCAACACGGGAAGAAAGACCAAGATGGCTCCACACAAACTAATGGAAAAATTTGTAAAAAGTCCAAACCAACCTGACTCCACCGGTTTAGGCTTGTCGATTGTTAAGCAGATATGTGAAAAATATGACATTTCACTCAACTATAGAATTGAAGGCAATATTCATATAGTCAATCTCCTACGCTCCTCCTAGGGCCTCCAAGGGGGCAATTTCTACAGATTTGATCCAGATTTACCCGCTAACCTTGTTGGGAAATTGAAGTCATTATGTATCATTTTTTTGGAGTTTCGCTAATTCTATTACACATACTCCTGATCACAGTCCTTGTTGTATCAGGGCGCAAAAAATACACGTTTGTTCAGAACAACGAAGGTCAAGAAAACTCACTTGATGAAGTCGAGGAGGTATCAGAAGACAAAGAAAATATTGACGGGCTATATGATAAGGAACCGGATCCCCAAGTTGAATTATTATAATTATGAATTCGAAGGATGTCAGTGCGGTGATGGACTATAAACTGTCTAGTTTGGAAAAAGTGGTGTTGAAGCAAATGGATCTCTCACAACCGCTGACAATACTTCAATTAGGAGCAGGCATGGGTGAATTAACCCATGCCATTCTTCGTTACGCTCACCCACTAATTAAAATTGTGCTCTTGGAAAAAAACAGGGTGACTTTTAGCCTACTGAGTCAATTAGGTGACCAAAGACTAAATATTGCTCGAAATGATATTGGTGAATTGAGACATGTGCTCCATCATTTTAATATTGAAACAGTTGATGTTATTATAAGTCAGCTTGCTTTTTTTAAAATGAAAAGATCCCAAAAACTAATGACCATTGATACTTGCCACAAATTTCTTAAGGACCAGGGTAAAATGATTCAATCACAAAATGTTACGTTCGGACTTGACAGATCATTCCGACGTATTTTTCAGAAAGTAGAATTGAAATGGTACTTAAAAGGGGTATATCCTTCAGTCATTTTAACAGCAACTAAAAAAGCCAATTAAAAATGAGTCGCCCATTAATAACCAGCCTTTTAACTCTGTTACTTGTCGCTTCTGTCAGCGCACAGACCATTAGAAGTTATCTCGCCTCCGAAGATGATTTTAATGAAATTTCTGACCTCCTGGAACGACATCAGGAAGATGATTCCAGTTATACGGTGGATATGCGGGAAATACTTTACGTCAACCATTATTTTGAAGACAGGGAACTGACATTTTTGAAAAATCAAGGCTGGTTGAAATATGTTAAGCGTATTGACCTAGATCCTCCATTTGATGGGGCTGACAAGTGGATCAGTGTCAAGTTTAAAGATAGAGAAAATACAAACGCTGTTTCTACAGATTGGGATGTTGATACAAATGAAAAGGACATTGACCCCTCTTTAAGCCACATGATGTCCGAGATGGTAGAGGCGGTTACTTCTGGCTTGGATCTTTCAGATTTGTATCGATTTGTCAAGGTCTCTTATGAAAGAGATGAGTACACCATTAAGAAGGATGGTAACATTTTGGTAAAAATATTTCTTGATGATGTGCGAGCCGAAACTGATTCAATGACTGACAATTATAAAGAAGTCATCTTCGATTACACTGAATCATCCAAAGATTCAGTTTCGAGCCTGTCAGAAAAAGAAATACTGAAACACTTTACTAGTTTAAATAGACGGACTTCTGATCAATACACATTTGTCTATGCCAGGCTGAAGAAACAGTATCCACAGTTTTCAATTCCGTCTGAGGCCGCTGTGGATAAAGAGAGAGAGGTCATTTGGATACTTTTTCCAGTGTTAATCATATTAATTACGTCAATTTTTATTGTCAAAAAGATGAAAAATAAACCATCGGGTAATTTGGGTATTCTGCTTCTTGTCGTGTCTTTTTACTCAACATCTTGCGAATTACCTCAAACGGATTCGGCTGAAAGCACTGAGGAAATTGAAACTGAAAAAACAATTGACCTGTTAGCGGATGAGGATCTTAAAGTTCAGATAATTGATGGATGTGAATATTTGGTAATGAAAGACAGCAAGGGTACCAATAAAGGTTATGGGTTCATGGCCCATAAGGGAAATTGTAAAAATCTCATTCACCAATTTGAAGAAATAGAAACAGTTAACCAGCTATAAAATTAATTAACAAGAAAAATGAAAAGGTCAATCTCTAAAATCAAAAGCGTAGACATATTAATGGCCACAGTTACTAACACACTTTTCAAAAAGTAAAAAAATTGACACAGCCCTTAGATAAACGAACAACCACAGTAGATATAAAATTGTCCCAGAACATTCTTGTTTTGATCCAATTTGGCTTTATAAATATTTTTACTATCAACATCAACAAATATCAATATGATACGATTCAAAGACTTCGTTCCCCAAAAAATTAAAAAGGGTGGTTTACTTTCTGGAGCCAAATATGAGCAATTCATAGATATGACAGAAGCTGCCGATAAATGGGCCAAAGACAATAGTTTCAAAATCATTAATATAGAAACCGTAGTTCTCCCTAATATTTGGGATGAGGACGAGGAAGGTAGTGAGGATGTAGATCTCCTAACCAGCGGTACCAATTCATCAAGCTGGCACCAGTTTATTAGGATTTGGTATAGGTCGTTATAAGGGTGAAAGTAGTTACTTTCTAAGTACCAATGCCGGTAATAATTATTTGGTTAATTTAGAATTACACGGCCCAAAAATAGATCATGAGAACTCCATTGTTTGTTGGATTAACTATTATTTTGACCAACTGTAAAAACGAGGATGGGACTACGATAATTAAGGCTGGGAAAATCTCAATCAGTCATTACATACTATTTTCTAACGAGCTAACTATTTCTGAAATTCATCAGGAACGATTCGGGAGTATTTTGTTAGCTGGCTAAATAATCAATGTACTTAAATTTAAAGTGAAAGAATAGTTATTTGTGATTATGGGCAATGACTTAGATCATATTTGAAATTGTCATCTGAATCTCTCTTAAAATTTAAAGAACCAAATAGATTTCCCAATTCGGTTTCCGAAAGTCCCCTAATCGGTACGGTCAAAATGTCGTGTTTTCTTAGCAAAATACAATTTAAAGGGGCTGAGCGTGGCGCAGAGGGAACAAAATCGTCCGTATGCCCAGGAATGGCCACCTGTGATGTTTGATAACGAGTTATATGTTAAATACATGAGGAATTAATCCGAGAATCACAAGAGTTGCCAGTAAAATAAGGTAAAGTCAATACCTTTGGACTGTACAAATATGGGCCACAAAGCGCAATGGAATGATAATCAACCTATTGTGGTTTTGATCCCATCTGACCATGAAGGTCTAAATCTAATTCTAACTGTGACGAAGAAAATGAAAACTATAGATGAAATATATGATGAAATTGATGTTCAGGAATATGCGGGAAGGATGATAATGTCATGGGGAGAGGGAGAGTACTCCTTCCCTCCGGTCAAAACCAAGAAATTAGACTTAAAGATTGAATCAAGAGATCAGTATAGACGAATTTTTGCCAAAAATATACACAGGGCACTGCTTAAGAAAGAGATGGGTCATTAGCCGATGGATAGAATAGAATGAAGATTATCTCCTTCGGATGATAATAATTGATTATCGGCAATAAGAGACTTTAATGGGACTTTCCACGACCAACCAATTGTTTACAATCGACTGAGTATTTTTTGGCTATTTAAAAACTGTATTAATCGGAGCCAAGGCAATTGTAGATGAATGCCTGGAACATAATTGGAACCCCGGAATGAAGCCTGACGAGTTACTTGGAGTATTCGGCCTCTATGGTGAAGATCCTGTAATTCGACCTTATAAACATGGTGAACATGAAAAGTTTTCATCCCGAACTTATGCGGAAAGCATCGCATCTGAGGTTTGTAGCAAACTTGAAAAGGGATTGGTCTAAATAATACCCCCCACCCATCATAAGATCCGGTTTCCCAATAGTGATTTAACGGGGGGGTGCTTATACAGTTAGCCCATCCATACGTTCGCATAAAAAATTAGAGAAAATTATTTTATTGAGTAAGCCTCGAAGGCAAAAGTGCAGCAAAGACAGAATAAGAAGTAATGATAGACTCAAACAAGCCAAGAGATATACTAATTGCCTTCATTAATGGAATCATAAGGTAAAATTTACTTCATATAACATCATTGACACAAGCTGTCATTCCACCTCCGTTTATTTGAATAGAACAAAGAACTTCAAATCATGGACGTACTTCACATCACATTTCTACTTCTCACTGTTGCATTGAGTTTTGCAGCACTTTGGTTCCGAAATCTCTATCTACAAAGCCAAAAGGAACTCAAGCTCAAAGATGAGGATCTGAAGAACCACATGGTGGCTAAGGCACGACTCGAAGCCCAAATTGTAGGGTTTGAGAATCAACTGAAAAATATGGAGTCTATTGAGAAAAGGTTTACTGATCAGTTTGAAAACCTGTCAAGCAAGATCCTTAAAGAGAACTCAGAATCATTCAAGAAAGAGAGTACCGAAAAAATTGGTACGCTAATGAAACCCTATAAGGATTCCCTAGACGATTTCAAAAAGCAATTCCAGGTATCTCAGGAGTCCCGCATCAGGGAAAGCCAAGATTTCAAGAATGAATTCCTGAAGTTATCTGACATGAACAAGAGATTAAGTGATGACGCCAACAACCTCACCAAAGCACTGAAGATGAACCCTAAGATGAGAGGGAACTGGGGTGAGACCATCCTGGATACTTTACTTGAAAAGTCTGGCCTGGTAAAAGGTTTGCACTACCACAGGGAAGTAAGTGGGTCTAATGATGAGTATAATCTGAGAGCCGATGTTATTATTGATCTACCTGGAGATAGAAACCTAGTTATTGATTCAAAGATGTCCCTCAATGCCTACTATGAATATTGTTCCTCGGAGGACGAAAATGGAGTTGATCATTTAAGTGATCACGTAGCCAGCATCCGAAAGCACATTGACACCCTTCATCGCAAGCAATATGATAAAATGTATGAGATCAACTCACCAGATATTGTCTTCATGTTCGTTCCTATTGAGGCAGGCTTGATGGCCGCTTTACATGAAGATCCAGAATTATCCACTTATGCCATCAACCGCAATATTATGTTGGTTACGAACTCTACCCTCTTTGCTATGCTTAACATGGTGTCCCAATTATGGCAGCGGAACAAGCAGTTTGAGAATGCTGAAAGGATTGCCGAAGAAGCGGGCAAGCTGCATACCCAGGTGATTGCTTTCCTGAAAGAACTTCAGAAAATTGGCAAAAGCATAGATAACGCAAAGGAAAGCTACGATTCTGCAACTAGCAGATTAACTTCAGGTAGGAATAATGTTGTCAGGGTCACCCAGCGTATAGAAGACTTGGGAGCTAAAGTGAAAGATCCTACAGACAGAACCCTTGAGACTTACCAGGACAGTCTTATATTAGAGAAAGCATCCTAATTGAGATATTTAACTAAATCAAGATTTAAGCTGGCATGTGAATGCCCCACAAAACTCTACTATACCCGAAAACCAACCGAGTACAAAGACAAATCATTTGACGACAGGTTTTTGCGGGCACTAGCCTGGGGTGGCTACCAGGTTGGGGAGCTGGCCAAACATTACTACCCGGGAGGAACGGAAATTACTTCCATTGACCACAATGAGTCCGTTGCCCAAACTGAGGAGCTTCTCCAACGGGAAAATGTCATCCTTTATGAGCCAGCTATTCGTTTTGCAAACCTGTTCATCAGAGTCGACATCCTGGTTAAGAAAGGAAACCAGGTCCAACTTATTGAAGTGAAAGCCAAGTCCTATGAATCATCTGATGAGTTTTTAAATAAGGGAGGAAAAATTGATAGTAAGTGGAAGTCCTACCTCTATGATGTTGCTTTCCAGAAGTATGTGCTCAATAATGCTCACCCCGAATTTGAAGTTAGCGGCCATTTGATGCTGGTAGACAAAACAAAGATGGCCACTGTGGAAGGCCTCAATCAAAAATTCTTTATTGCCAGGGCTGAGGGGAATAACATCGAAATTATACCTAAGAACACCGATGATTTGGGTAACCATATTCTCACCGCTGAAAATGTTGATGACCTGATTGAGATGGTTTGGAATGAAGAGCAGGAACTCTTGGGGGAAAATCTAAACTTTGGAAAATATGTAGCTCAACTATCCAGTGCCTATGAGCAAGACCAGCCTATTTGGGAAAGTGTGAGGAAGGAATGCAAAAGCTGCCAGTTCCGATTATCTCAACCGGAAGAAGATGGACTTAAAAGTGGCTTTCATCAATGCTGGAAAAAGATGGCTAACCTCAATGATGAAGATTTTGAAAGGCCTCTCACCATTGATATTTGGGACAACAGGCGATGTAAAAGTTTCCTTGGTAATGGTCAATACTTCCAGGACCAAATTGAACCCCATGAGCTGGGAGAAATCGACGAATCACCAAAAAAGAGTGGCCTTCAGCGGATAGAGAGACAAGAATTACAAATATTGAAATCACGGGAGAAAGAGCCTGATTACTTCTTCGATAGGGAAGGATTGCTCCGTGAAATTGAGAACGTCAAATACCCCTTGCATTTCATCGATTTTGAGACTACCATGGTGCCCCTGCCATTCTTCAATGGGCAGCGGCCTTACGAGCAGATTGCTTTTCAATTCTCCCATCACACCTTGGATAAGTCAGGAGTGGTAAAACATCAAAGTGAGTGGATAAATAAGACCCCTAGTGTATTTCCGAATTTCCAGTTTGTGCGTGAATTGAGAAAGGTTTTGTCGAATGATAAGGGCACAGTGTTCCGTTATTCCTATCATGAGAACACCGTGCTTAACCAGCTTCATGCGCAGCTCGACTATTCTAGTGAAGTTGATCGTACTGAACTAATGGCATGGATCGAGAACATTACCCATAAAACTGAGGGCCAGGGTAAAAAGAAACGGATGGTCCGACAGGGCGAGCGAGACATGGTTGACCAATGGGACCTGGTGAAACGATTCTATTATGACCCATTGACTAATGGATCTAATTCACTAAAAGCCGTACTACCCTCGTCATTGGTGCGAAGCGAATATCTGCAAGACGTTTATTCCCAGCCAATCTATGGGAGTGAAATTCAAAGCATCAATTACAGCAATCATGCCTGGCTTACTCGGGACGAGCACGGACAGTTGATAAGCCCGTACAAGCAACTACCTAGTGTTTTTGGGGGATGGACTCGGGACGAACTCGATCAAAGGGTACACCCTGATGACGAACTAGATGACGGCGGAGCTGCCATGACAGCATACAATATGATGCAGTTTACTGAAATGGATGACAAGGAGCGTAACAAGATTATACAGGCTCTACTAAAGTATTGTGAGCTAGACACGATGGCCATGATAATGGTTTGGGAGTTTTGGATGAATGAGTAAAAATTGCCAGAGATATAATAAGATCTATTGACACAAGTTGTCACTCACCCTCCGTTCCTTTAAAGTATGGAAAGAGACATGAATTACATCAAGTATTGCAGCTTCCTCAACAGCATTGAACAAGACTTCAAAAATCAAATGATTGGCAAGACAGCAGAGCAAAAGACTGCCATGTTGCAAATGACAAAACAGATCATTGAAAATTTCAGGAAGGTTTATGGTGATAGGCCAGGTATTAGCAAGCAGTTAATAGAAGAAGCTAAGGGTGCTGCTTTTGAGTTGCCTTTCAATCTTAACTAGAGCGCTTAAACTTCTTAAATCCAATTCTCTGGTTGAGATACGTTTTAAACTCATCAGTCTCCAAAACCTCCAACTGATCAATCAATCCCAAGACAAACCTCCCCACTCCACTGTAATGATGGACATAGTGCTCAAAGATGTACTCATTCTCAGAGTCCGTAATTTGAGATATATAAGGAACACTAAGAGGAAACTCCTCTCGAAGCAGCAGTTGAGCCCGCATTGACAACTTGAGTTTAATATGTGATTTCTTGTCCCCAGTCATTCCAAAGATGTCCTTCTTTGGTTCTTTAAATTTTTCAGTGAACTTCATCCCCTGGTCCATCTCAATTACTTCTGCTATGCGATCAATTTTAAAGGTCTTCGTGTCCTCCGACTCAGGATCAAAGGCAACTAATGTTTCATAGTCATCCGAAATATTGATGGGCTCTACCAACCTATCTCTTATGGTGTTGCTTGAGGGTGAGTGGTACTTGGAAAGCACCACCCGGTTTTCATGTTCTATGGCCAGGTGTAACTTGCGAATTAATTGACTTTTACGGGCGTTAATTACGTCCTCTGAGAGTGTATTTAATTCAGAATTAACATATAGTTTTTTCAAAATACCATCTATCAATGGGTGGTTTGTTGCGCCAGTTTCTAATACTTGTTTCACTAATTCTGCTTCATCAGCACCAAATTGCACACCTTCCTTTTCTTCATCATATGTTGCGATGAAATAGCGATCATCCATATCTTTATCAACTATAAAACCGATGTCCTCCAGAAGATGGAAGTAGCGATAAATTGTGCGCTTATTGACATCAAACAGCCCAGCCAATTCTTCAGCTTTCCTACGATGAGCTTTTAGGTATTGGATGAGTTTGAAGACTCGCAATATTTTGGCCTGCTCAGTCATTAATTAATGAAATTAATAAGCAAGGGTCAAAAACGAAGCAGAAATGATGAATTAAAAGAATTAAAAAGTTAAATTATAACGGTCTTTGTAATTGTGATACAGCGAAGTTCTCCTGTTGCCGTTTCGAATTTCTCGTAAATGTATAGTGATGTCTTGTTGACAATGGTATAATCGTGGTAAGTGGGTTGGCCGAAGGAGTGGATACAGTCGCCCATCAAACGGCCATTGGATCATCGGGAAAAACAATTGCTGTATTAGGAACCTCTTTTGATACCACTTACCCGAAAAG
>JAJCYL010000274.1 GCA_029262955.1 Cytophagales bacterium
GCTTTGGACAATATTGAAAAGGCATCCCAGCTATTAACTGCCGCCTACTCCGTTTCTAGTCCTGCTTTCTCAGATTGGATGACCGACAATGTTGGCTTTATTAGGGGAACCACTCTCAGACCGGTTCATACGCAAGCTTACACGTGGGATGAATTTTTTGACGATCCTAATGAACAAGATTCACCAGCCTTCTACTGGTTTGAATCCTACAATGCTATTGCACACGCCAATGAAGTACTTGCCGTCTTAGAATCACTCTCTGCCGTAACGGCTGAAGAAATAGCTCAAAAAAGAGCAGTTGAATCTGAGGCTCTATTAACGAGGGCATATGCACACTTCATGCTAGTTAACTTGTTTTCAGAGCACTATGATTCTCAATCATCTAGCAATGATCTCGGAATACCATATATAAACACGCCTGAAACAACTTTCATACAGCAGTTCAAGCGGAATACGGTTGAAGAAGTATATGACATGGCGGAACAAGATATGCTCCGAGGCATCGAACTTAATGATGACAGCTTTTTTGCAAACTCTGGTAAATTCCATTTTAATCTTAACGCTGCCTTAGCTTTTGCTTCAAGATTCTATCTATTCAAAGGTGATTACGACAAGTGTATAGAATTTAGCACAGAAATGCTTGGCCAAGACCCATCATCCTTTGTTAGGGATCTTACATCTGTAGAATTTCAAACTGCCAAATCTTCTATTACAGGATTTCCACAACTTTATACTTCTCCGGATCAACCAAGCAACCTATTACTAATGAGGAAGATTTCCCTTGTGCATAGAACTGATTTTGGACATGGGCCAACCAGAACGAGGTACAATGACTTGTTTGATCAAAATCCATTTTTTGGCACCACCGATGAAAGGGAGAATCCGGCCTTTGTTAAAGGGGAAAATGGATTGTTTCCAGCAAGACATGAAAGTCTATTTGAGCGAAGTAGCCTGAATTCCAATGTTGGACTACCCTTCCATATTGGAATTGCTTTTTGGGGAGAAGAAGTGCTGTTGAACAGGGCAGAATCTTTCATTGAAAATGGCCGGTTAGATGATGCTATTGATGACCTTCAAACACTTATAGACAAACGCTATAGTGGAGGAGATGCTACTTTATCAATTGATGCGCTAAGCTTGTTTTTTGGAGCTGGGAATAGTTTTTTTGTACAGGAAGCAAGCCTTCTAAGACGTTATGTCCAACTGGAGAGGCAAAAGGAATTTATTGCCCAGGGAATGCGTTGGTATGACATCAGGCGCTTTGAAATAGAAGTAGTACATGAGTTAGCCGATGGAGTCACTACCATAACACTTCGTGATAATGATCCTAGGAAAGTACTCCAGTTACCCTCTTCAGCCATTGAAGTTGGTGGATTAGAACCGAACCCGAGATAACAATTATGAGAACATTTAGAATGAAAAATAATTCAACAGTAATTACAATTCTTGGGCTATCGCTATCTCTATTTTCATGTTATCCGGATGAAAATATTGACGTCGACGTTAAACAAACTGAGGTTAATCTCAGTTCAGAGACTGACTTGTACATTGACGAAAACTTCACCAAAAAATATGGCATGGCAATAAGATATCGGTTTGTCGACCGGTTTGTACAACCAACTCAACGGGTAACGCCCCCCAGATTAGAGACTGTTAGACCAATGCTTGATTTTATTCAAAAATTTTGGATTGATCCCTACCTGGCCATTCCGGGTGGGGAGGAATTCTTCAAAGAACACGTTCCCTCAGAAGTTGTGTTATTGGGAGGTCTTATTTTCAATGGAGACGGCACTGTGACTCTTGGTACTGCTGATGCAGGTGCTCAAATTACTTTCACCAATGTCAACGCTGTTGATCCTGTTGATGTCGATTGGAGAGATCTACAATTACAAACCGTATATCATGAGTTTGCACACATAATACATCAGCGCTATAAGTTACCGGGGTCATTTGAGAAAATATCTCCACTAGGTTACACTAGTGCAGGTTCGTGGTTTACCTTGGACGATAACGACGCGCTAATGCGTGGATTTACCTCTCCTTATGGTACCAGTTCGCCTAATGAAGATTTTGCGGAAATTGTAGCCTTTTTTCTATTTGATCCTGATTTCGAAGAAACGTTTATGACTGATGAGGGAGAATGTGACAACCCCGAATGTGAGAGTAGAAATGAAGGTCGTGAAAGGATTCGCCAAAAGCTAACCGCAATCTCACAACATTACAAGAAAGTTGTTAATGTCGACTTGAATGAAGTCAGAAATGCAATACAAAACGAATTGAAAGACGTTCAATGATCAATAAGTATTCTATTTTTATTTTCGGTATGAGTTTAGTTATAAGCTCATGTGGTGATGATGAGCCTAACTTGGCTCCTCCTGAAGAACGAGTCGCGGCTGCCATTGCAAATTTACAGAGCGAATTAGTTGCTCCTCCAAATGGTTGGAAGGTTGAATATCAACCAACCAGCCAGGCAGGTACCTTTTTTATTTTACTTGATTTTGATCCTGACGGGAGTGTAAATATCCAATCAGATGTTCCTGCAAATGATGGTGAATTTAGGGACCAAACAATAACCTACAGAATAGACAATTCACTTGGGTTAGAATTGATATTCGAAACCTTTGGGGTATTTCACTTTCTATTTGAATTAGACCAAACCAATTTCGGCGCTGAATTTGAATTCCTTTTCCAGGAGAAAGAAGGTGACAATTTAATTTTTAGAAGTAAGACTGACATTTTCGATGTGACGATCCTGACATTTGAACCAGCCGGTGCAAATGATGATGACTTTTTAGGTGTAACAATTGCCAAAAATCTCGAACTCTTTTCCGAAATCGGTGTTAATGATGGGTCAACGCGGCAACAATTGATCTTGAAAGATCGAAATATATCCATATTCTGGACAATTGATCTGGAACAGAGAAACCTTAATGTAGAATTCGCCGGTATTGGGGAAACAATCGATGAAATCATAACCAATCAAATTATTTTATTAAACCACAACACTTCTTATACCTTGGAAAAGGATGACATGATCCTTGAGGAACCTTTTAGTTTTGTGCTTAGTGGTTTTAATAATCAAATTACTAAAATAACCCTTGGTGAAGTCACATTGATGGGTCCCAGCCTCTGTAGCTTTGGCCCTGACAATAACCCAATATCTACAAGTGTGAATAGTAATCTTGGTAATCTTGCTATTCAAAATACCATATTGAGTAGCAGTGGTTTAGGTTTTACAGAAAATGTCTATACAGTTAATTCCTTCTTCATTTTCGACTCAGAAGGGAATTCTTTAGCCGATGATGCAACAGGTGAAGGAATTATTATAGAAAGCTTTCCTGATGTTGCAGGTTTCGCATTCTTATATGGCGTGGAATTGAATGACCCAACCATACCAACCTATTCTCTCGGTTTGATTATGGATGGAGGTAATCTGTATTTTAGAGAATATAAACCCACTACGACTGAAATCAACAGAGTCAAGATAGAATTACTTGACAAATATTTCTATCGTACAGAGCCTGAAGGTTCTCCGATTCCGGATGGAACTGAGGAAGCCTTGGAGGCGATCACTGATTTAATGTTTCAAGGCGGAGAAATTTATGCTTATGATTTTCCTTTGGAAGGATTCGAGATTTTCAACATTTTCAATCCCTGCAGTGATATTGATTTTCTACTTGTCAGGTAAGAACCTATATGATGAAAACTAAAAAAACCGGGCGAACCCGGCTTTTAATTAGTTGTTACTGAAGGCTTTCTCCAAATCTTCGATGAATTTCTTAGAAACCATCCGAGGCTTCTCAGTCTTGAATTCTTTCAAAGCACCTAATGCTTTTGATCCAACTTCATAAAGACCAACTGGGTTTTTGTCATAATTGTAACTTCCAATTACCCAAGTTAACTCAGCTTGAATTGTCTCTTCAATTCCTAATTTTTCTAACTTTGACTTAGCTTCGATGCAAGCCTTTTCAGCCAATACTTTTACTTTACTCATGATTTTTTGCTTAATAACTTAATAATCCTAATTTCTTAAAGTGAAATCACTTCTGGGAATTTCGCCGCAAAGATAGGACTATTTACTAATAATCGTGATGCATTTAAAGAATTAGAATAGTGTCGTCCCGATGGAACTGGTTGGGCTCAGCGTTTTTAATACCAATATTTCGTCCCTACGGGACTTAATTGGACCGAATTTGGCATAACCAAGGACGAAGTATTGGTAGGGGATTATAAGATAAGAACAGCTAAGTCCCATAGGGACGAAGTATTGATTGTAGTTATAATAAGATAAGAACAGCTAAGTCCCATAG
>JAJCYL010000275.1 GCA_029262955.1 Cytophagales bacterium
GGCAGGAATCTCTCAGATTATATTAGCTCTTGAATATTGCATTGAGGTTCATTATGGTAGCAGTCATTGTCTTAATTAAATCTTTATTGGCTGTTCTGGATTTGTAATCCAGAACTATCCTTTTTGCCAACCAAGATTCGGATTACAAATCCGAATGAGCTTCAAGGAACCGGAAACTCGAAACTTATTAACTATTTCAAAATTCCTACATTCCCTAACTTATAGAAAGGAAGTGATGGTTCATAAACATTGTTTACAATATGTAAACTTTTATCATTAATTTTCCGTTTCTATCTATGAAAGTTTAATTAAGAAACAATCAATTGAAAATTTCATCGATTCGAATGTTCAAAGCAGGACTGGTTTTACAATCTGGATTAATGCAGTAAAGCAAGCTGATTGGAATGAGCCCCTAGATATCGTTACAACATTTAATTCCGCGGATATATTAGGTGGTGGTACTGAAAGAGTTGTTTTTGACATAGGTGGAAATAAATACAGGATGATTTGCAAATATCTAATAGGAATTAAAAACTTCCATTTGTTTGTGTCCTGGATTGGTACACATGCAGAATATGACAAATTGTGCAGCAAAGAATTGCAATACACAGTAAATGCTTACTAAAATGGAAACTTTAAAATATACAGTGATCAAAACCGAAGAACAATACAATAAGTATTGCAATGAACTTGAAGAATTAATAATTCTAAATATTGAAAACGGTGCTGATGAAGTGCAAGATGTAATTGATCTATTGACATTATTAATTGAAAAGTGGGACGAGAAACACAACACTATTAATGATCTTGATCCTATTCAATTACTTAAATCGTTAATGAAAGATCATAATATGAAATCTAAGGATTTAGTTAACGTTCTGAGCGTATCCAAATCACTAGTGTCAAGTATATTAAATTATAGAAGGGGCCTATCTAAAGAAAATATCAGAGTGCTTGCAGAGTTCTTCAAATTGTCACAAGAGGCTTTCAATCGACCATATAAATTAATTTCTACGATTAACAAACGGTACAAGTATGCGAACCTAATGAATACTACAAAGGATTTGACTAAAGCCTAATCCCACACCCATTTGCCATTCCCCTCCTTCACTTCGTTCCGGCGGCCAAGCCTCTCCTCTCCCACAATCCAAAACGGCAATAAATGCCTGCCTCGCAGGCAGGCGGGCATAACGTAGGACACCTGTCTGCCTTTGGCGGATTATATAACAAACGCATAGGAAGTGATGGTCAGGGCGAAGCCATGATTAGCTTAAAAACATTCTATCTTTATAGACGTTAAGTATCAATTAATCATAAAGTAGCATAGACCATAGTCTGCTATAATGACAAAAGATCTAGCAGAAGGAATCAAGAATATTTCTCAAGCACTTGTGCTGCAGTAAACTTCATTTTATCTCATTCTACTTTTACATTCCAGGTGATTTCACTAATTCTTTTGGATATTACCTTTAAGGTAGCTAAAACATCAGAAGCAACGGGAAATGATCCATAGACTAGTCCTTTAAAATCTTTGGAATAAGTAGCCTCTAATTCTTTCCATACCTCATCTGGTTTTGCAAAGATCAATGCCTCTCGAGGGTGATACTTTAACCAATCATTATTGTTGTGATAGCCTTCTACATCATCATAGCCGACTCGATTCAGCATTTCTTCAAAATCTGTAGATCCAAAAAAGGCTAGTACTTCTTCCGCTTGGAGTAATTGATGAAGGTCATAGAGGTGACGAATCTTCATTTTTAAATCGGCTATAGGCTTTTCGGTATGACTGAATCGAACCAAACTCAATATCTTTTCACAGAGTGTCCTTTTTATATCCAGCACTTGAACCGCGAAAGGCTCCAATTGAAATTTTTGAATCATTTCTTTCTGATCAGTATTTAGCATCATGTCATGGATGTATGAACTAATGATTTCTTCATGATAGGGTTCATGGCTTCCAAGTGACGATGATTCCAGGATTACCTTATCCCTGACTTGTCCATATTTACCAGTAAAGATTTTAGGATATTCATGCGCTGTTTTTCTAATCATCCCAAGTTTATTGGTAATGCCTTCAACTTCCACTTCGGGCATCAAGTCATTCACAGCTTTGGATATCGCTTTGAGTTTGTTCTTTATTTGATTACCTGATTCATCCTCTCTCTTGAGGACAACCAAATCAATGTCTTCCGAAAATCGTTCTATCAGACCATAGCACTTCGACAAAGCTGTTCCTCCTTTGAAAACCACCTCTTGACCGATCTCGTTAAAGAATATCACTTGAAGTGCTTTGGTGACCCAGTAGTCTTTCTCTACATAAATGTCCAGCATACCCATCTGCTCCGCAGTAGCCCGAACAGCGTCTTTGAATAGTTTGGGGGTTTCATGAAGGCTCATACAATGTTCCAATTTAGGGTGGTGGTAAGAGTCTTATCTGCTCCATTCAATTGATACTTAGAAATGGGATTTAAGGACTTTCGTAACGTATTCAATGAATCCTCTCTTCCGAGTTGTTCTAAAATAGCTCCTAGTAACGCACGGGTAGCTGGAGGATATTTCTGAGACAAACGAATTAACGTTTTAGCATCTGATTGATTTAGTTCTTTTACTAGGGGAATAAATCGCCTACATGCCTCTGAGATAGTCGTATCAGGAATCTTCTTGATATAACGCATGGTATCCAGAAGTTGCAGCAGCGGAATGTTTTCTTTGGTGATGGTATTGCGCTGACGAATGAAGGAAATGATATACCGATCCCTTTTGAATGCGGGCCGTACCTCATTTCTTCCGATCTGGATCAGGTTACTCACCTGGGTAGTCAACCCTAACTGGTTATAGATACTGTATCCGGTCAGGTAGCCGATGATTTTTCCATCGTCTTCGAGCAGGTCTTTTACTACCTGATACTGGGGTGGAGCTAATTCACCAAAAGCCGATTTTTCCGGCTTGTAGTATTTACCCTTACTGAGCTTGCTTATTTTTCCGGAAGCAGCCATTCGATTGAGTGCTTTTATTACTGCTTCTTTCTTTTTCACCTCTCCTATAAGATCCTCATAGGTGAATACATATCCTTTAGGGAGACGATATATGCTATTAGCTATGTATTCAGCGATTTTCATAGGTATAAATGATACTCAAAAATACACATTTGTCCAGTTTTTTAACTAATAAACTGGACATTTCAAAAGAATTTTTAATAAAACGAAACCTTTAATATTACTGGGTACAGTCCACTGCAGTGACTACCGCAACGAGTTTGCATAACTATATAAATCGATTAGCCCAGGGAATCCCAGACAATTGAGTCATTCTATTTTCTAATATTCGCATCATTTTAAGGTTCGTTTCGTCTGTACAATTCTCAGCCGTTAGGATTTGTCTGTAAAACACTTGCAGGCCAACGCTCTGTTTGGCTCACAGCACAAGCCATCAATTAGCACAGTTCATTGCGAGGAACCTTTGCGAAGCATTGGTGACGTGGCAATCTCCTTACTACTGGCAGTGTAGCGCACAGCTCATCTGTCTTTTATCTGTGTTCGCTTTATCGCTCAAGCCAACCCGCTCCTGCTATTAATGGAAATGCGATGGGCACAATGGAGTGACTGCCATCTTGTGATTCCTCTGACTTAAAGAATTCACGACCCAAGACCATCTCCATACCGATGATGAACATGACAAGTGCACCTGCAATAGCGAAGGACTCAATGTCTATCCCAAAGAGTTGAAGGATCTTCTCGCCCAGATAGAGAAATACGATCATGATTACACCGGCCACGATGGTGGCCTTCTCAGACTGCACATGACCAGACTCTTTACGCAGCTTGATAATGATGGGGATATTGCCCAGAATATCAATTACTGAAAAAAGAATAAGGGTAACGGAGAGTATTTCGGTCAGGTTAAACATGGTGGATTAAAATTGGCAGCAAAGTTAGAGAGAATCTCAGATTGGAACACCTGTTTGTGGATGCTTTGATTTAGGGCAACATACCACCAGTACGTCATTCCGGACGGAGTGTAACGGGGTCCGGAATCTCTTTACGCTTACAGTAGAGTCTGATTAGTTCATAAAGTAGAGGTTCTTTCTTCTTTATACGTTAATCTAAGGCCGCTGGGCTCATCCTTTTCATCCGAAGCGTCGGATCGATAAAAAGGATGCAAATCTTGGCGAAAATACGCCCACATTTTTACCTGACGTACCCGCATATCACAATTCTTAATATTCATCTGAATCCTAATTAGCGATCACATTGAAAAAGATATATTTGTCCTACAGATTCACTTATTTCCATGGTGAATTTTTATACAGAAATTAATGAAACTCTCAAAATTTGACATAGGAGCAGAAATTATCTCCATAATTACTAAAGGCATGTATCCAGACCCGAAAGATGCCTTGAGGGAGTATGTCCAAAATGGCATAGATGCCAAAGCAAAAAAAATCAGTATTAAAATCAGGCAAGAGTCGAGAGTAATTGAGGATGACGGCTATGGAATGAACCGTAAGATTCTACGCGATGCAGTGAGGATGGGTGTTTCGGATAAAAATCCCTCAAAAGATGTGGGCTTTATGGGCATTGGAATTTACAGCTCTTTTCATCTATGTGGACAGATGACAATTTACAGCAGAGGATCGGAAGATATTCCGAATATTCTGACAATGAATTTTGGTAAAATGAAAGAGCTTTTACATTCTCAAAAGTTAAAGAGACAGGAGGAAGAATTGGAGAGCGCTGACTTAATTGATTTACAGTCGCTGTTGGAGACGTGTATAGAACTAACCGAAAACAATGACGTAGACACAAACGAATTCCCAAATCAAGGAACAAGAGTAGAACTTTCGCATGTGGAGGGAGAATTTTATTCTACACTTTCAGACTTTGATGAAGTTGCGGAATATCTTAGAAATGTCATTCCTCTTCACTTTGATTCTAAAAACTTTAATTACGCTGAGCTCATTGAAAAAACCATTGCCGATAAGTGCAAAGAGAAGAACTTGGAGTTTGAAATTATTGACTTGTCTTTACAAGTGAATTCTCGGGTTGAAAACTTGTACAGGCCATATAGAAACGACGATTTCAAATCTAACAAACCACTTTACCCTATTTTTCACGATATCAATAATTCAGAATTTTTCGGACTTGCATGGGGCTGCTTAAATTCTGCGAGGGCTAAACTTGCTAATAAATCAATCCGCGGGTTTATCTTAAAAAAACAAGGCTTTTCAATTGGCACTCGTGAAAAGATGGTGAAATACTTCCCAAGAGCTAATACTTATTTTGACAGGTACACCGGGGAAATTATAATCATAAATCCAAAAATTTTACCGAATGCAGCAAGAGATGATATAGAATACTCGTCTAGACGTTCTACACTCTTGAAGCTAATAACAGATGTGGCTGGCCAGTTCGATGAAGATGCGAATAAGTATCAGGAAGAAACTAAGGCAGATGATGACTTAGTTGTCATAAATGAATCTTTTAAAATTCAAATTGCCAACTATAACGAGTATGAGGAAGATACCGAGGCTTTGGTTCAGGAAATAGTTAAAGTTAAAAAAATCATTGAACGATTGGGAGGAAGAATTAATCGGGGTGGATTTAGCGACCAGTCAAAGGAAAAAGCAAAGGAACTGCTCATTCAAGTGAAAGAATTTGAAAGAACCATTCAAACTCGAATTAGAGTCCTAACCGAAAAAAAGAGACAGAAATCTCCAACCAAAGGTAATCTGCCAGGTACAACCCAGGCTAGCAAGTTAGAAATAGCTAAAAATGTTAACGAAATAGAAGTAGACGAAGCTGAAGAGGAGAAGGAGTACGATGATCTAATTGAGTTACTTAATGACCTGGAATTCGAGTTAGATGATAACCTAAAAAACCTATTTACTCAAATAGATGAATTATTCATTCAAGGCTTAGCTAAATCTAAAACGGAGTATCATGAACTCCTTCAAACCCTGAAAGACAGATTTGAAGATGAGCTCGAGTGAAACAGCCAAAGGTAGTTTTAGCAGCAACCATAAGGTTCTTATCCGTAAACTTTGGAATCAACCGTTATTAAAGTTCCTGGTCAAGAAGGGAAATGACAAACTTATCTATCTCGGCCTTCCTTCATCAAAAGCTGAGGATATATTAGCATGGATTGATTTCATCAAATCAGTTATTGCCTTCCAATGCCGTCAGTATGGGGAGATGTCTTCACCAAACCAGGGAAGGGAAGAAATTGAAAATTTAGAAGTATTGCTTAGAAGCCTTGAACGACAGAGAAAACTTGAAAATTTCGTTGTTTATGATGGGTATCTTGAAGAAGTAATATTGAGAGGGACTGATAATTCCCCTAGCCAAATCACTTTTGAGCAGGGATCGGTAATTACACTCTACAATCTAGATTTTTGCAATAAAATAACTTCTCCATGGGAGTTTGTGGACAGGGATGGTAACATTAAGACTGCCTATAAATTCAACGCTATTGGAGAGCTATTAAAAATACAAGATTCCCTGAGCAAGGTTTCAGATAAGTTCATTTTCCTTCTGACTGTGCACTGTAGTTATGACGGAAAAGAGCTCCACAACTTTATAAATTCTCCGCCCAATGGTACAATTGGAGCCTATATTCATAAGTACAAAGCTTTAAGTGGTCATGAGAAAAATGCTCGCATAGTAAGGCTATTTGTTGCTTACCAGATTGAAAAGTTTTTTACTGTCAATAATTTTACTTCGAAAATGTTACCGGTGATCAAATACCAAGGTCTTAATGACACTCCTTTACTTCATTTCGTTGTTCTGGGTACAAAATCTATAACTACAGCTACTGGAGCGGACAATTTCCAATCAATCGAAGATATAGTCGATTTTCAGTTCATTTCATTTGAGTCTGATGAAATGGTTAATCTCGGTTCCGAACTTGAAGAGAAGGAAGTTTCGATCCTAAATTCTGTGGACTTTTTTGTACAGTCCAAAACATATGACCGACTTTGGAAATGAAAAATTAGACAGCTTTAGCTAAGGTAGTTTGATTATCGTAATCGCAGGTCATAGTCAATCCCAAAAAGGGATCTTCCTTGAGTAATTTGTTAATCTTTGCCCGTACATTAGCAGACCAAAAATCGGGCTCATCCACATCTTTCGAATCAATCCGATAATATCTTAATAGATCAATTATTTCAGGGTTATTAGACTTTGTGCCTATATTATTGAAATCATTCCGTTCAATTATAGCTTTCGCTTCTAGCAATACGGTTCCAGAAAGTGAGTAAAACTTAGTCCTCCATTCATCTGTTATTCCGGCGCTTTGAAATCTATTTCTATGGATAATAAATGATTCTGGCATATACAGCAATTCTTGAAACTCCTTGAGGTTCTTCCCAAAAGCCATCTCAAAAAAATCGCTGCCCGGGGCCACTATCCCTTTAGACACATTCAAAATGGATTGAATTGTTCTAATGTATTTTCTGTTCCACTTTGGAGATATATAAATTCTCTTCTTTGCATCCTCACCAAAAAGTGGAATATATTTCATCGGAAATGAGAATATCTTGAGCCCATACTTTTTATTAAGATCTATATTAATTCTCATCCGCTCATAAAGGTCTTCAGGAGTATCTTTGAAATTGTAAAGTAAGTAGTTTGAAAGATCTGTTATTCCATATTTTGCTGCTAGTTCAACGGCATTAATATATTGTTTAGACATACCTATGAAATCAAAAGCTATCCGAAGTGGACGAATGTTAATTTGGGTCAACAACCTCATGTTTTCTTCATTCACATAACGCCCATCAATCCCTTGATTAAAATCAACATATCTCTCCATTTCTGCTTTATTCCTGTATCTTTCGAAGATTGGGGATAGTCTAGAGTAAGCTCTAATAACATTCTTTTTAGTATAATCTTCCCTTGAAAGCAAACTATATCGTTCTAGTATAGATTGTACAATTTCTCTTTTAGCTCCCCGTACTCTTCTCGTTAGGAAATGACTTAAAATTCGATGGCACTTATTCAAATATGCGATATCATTAGTTCCACTCTTGAGGCCACGAACTACAATCTCAAATTGATTGGGTTCAACATATTTAGCTCCCTTTTGAAATCCCAGACTCTTAATTTCCTGAATAATTTCTGGAAACTTTGGAGAAGCCAAAACATTATTGTCCAAAAGCAGCAAGTTTCTTTGATCTCCATGCGTTTCTGTAATCTTTCGGAATTTATCAATCGATGAGATTTTATTCTTATAAACTGGCTCTAGAATTGGGACTGAACAGAATTTACACTTTCTAGTACAACCCTTGGTCATGAATGTGAAGTAGGCGCTCCCAGTAGGGTACTGATAATCAATTTCATCAAGTATGGAGTAGTCCAAATTCAGTTCATCAACAATAATTGAATTTCCAGAATCCAGCATGCTCGGCCTATCTAACAAACCTTCAACCGGCTTAATACCTGTTGCTTGTTCTATTTCTTTCGGAAGTAGAGACGCCATTACTCCCCCAACTTTCACCTCCCCTTTTTTCTTTACTAATTTTTTGGACTGTTTAATTGCTGTGATCGTAGTTCTCCAATGAAATGTGAATAAAGTGGTGACGTATATTCTGTCATAGATTTTCGGCAGGTACTTGTGACCAAAATATCTCAGAGTAGACCTGGCATTTAAGAGGAGTCTTTCAGTTTTAAGACTATTCAATATTGACTCAAGATCATCATTTTTCCGACCTCTGATGTACTTAGAAACTTCTTCAGACCGTAAATTCCAATTGTACCTACGATCTATTTTGTTCAATCGTACTATACACTTGTCGAGCCTGCCATTGACTATTAAGTCAAAAACATTACCCTTGAAGAAAGTGACTCTATCACCCAGCATTCGATGATAAGTTGCAATTTTCATAAGACCTATTGGAGGATATTTGTTTTTATAGTTGGGCTCTATGAGAAGGATATTCCTGGGCATCTAACCAAATGGTACTCTTAACAAGGGAACAAATTGAATCCATCGAAATTAACTCTATCTTTAGTGATAATACAGTTAATCTCAAATATTTTCACAATTTTTTACATTCATAAAATATTTAAAAATACTCTGTTTGTAACTAGTCTTCATAACCATTAAGCTGTCATGCCAAAGAAAAGAGACGGATTTGAAGAGTTTCTAATTAAAGAATACGAAAATATAGCTGCCGCACATTTTGAATCCCAAAAGCAGTTTGCACTTTTTTTCCGGTATTATACTCTCTTTTTTTCAATCCCAATAATACTAGTCGGGTTGACTGATATTAATGATCTCACACATAAATGGGCGCTTTTCCTTGGGTTCTTAATGACTGTTCTATCTATTATTGGTTTCTTTTTTTATCTGTATACAATTGATCTTAAGAATGAGTCCATTCTCTACGCAAGGACAGTAAATGGCTTAAGGAATTATTATTACAGTTTAGTTCCTAAGTCAATTATTGACAAAGTCATAGTTCTACCAATTGACAGGTCAAAACCAAAATATTTTAACCCTTTAAGCCCAGTTTATGTTATTATAAAAATCGTGAATTCTGTTTTTTTAGGAACTGGCTTATATTTAATTATAGGTGAACTTTCATTGTGTCTTATTCTAAGCTCAATTGTCTTCTTCGGATTGCATGTTGGCTGGAATTACATTAAATGTCAGAAGCAAGAAGCTTCCTATGGAACAAGTATTGACTAGTTCTAATGACTATTAATACGCTCGTACAACACACCCATTTGCCATCCCACCTCCTGCCCTACTACTTTGTATTTTCAGGCAGATCATGTTTTATTCAGGATCTGCCATCTATATCAATCCCATGATATTTTAGAGTTGTTAAAGTTCCTTCATAAAAACTAGTTACATTGTCATAGAATTGTGTTTGCCAACCAGGCCAACTTTCTTCTTTGATAGTAGCTCCATCTTTTATGAAGGAATCAAGACATCTAAACAAGTCATACCCAAATTGTATCACTGCTTTTTGAAGTAACCAAGAAATTTCATCTTGTGTTAAATCAGATTTCTCTATATAGTCGCGGAAGAAATCTACTTGTTTTTAGGATGAGATTAATTTGCCCCGAAAAATAGGCGTTAGATTCTCTTATATTATGCCAGTTGGTAATGAGCGATAAATAATTTTGGTTGCTAAAGGAACTGCCCTTAGCGTCCTTGAATGTAAATTTTCCCTCACGCAGACTTAAGTTAATGTCATCTATGAATTTCATAGCGACGTTAATTATTCGGTCTTTGACAAGATCTTTTTGAGCATCAGCTGAACGTTTCAGCTCCTCTCTGTTTTCAGCAATTTCCTTTCGCTGTAATCTCAATTCTTCTCTCTGTAATAGTGATGTGTAGATTAAAAGAGCAAAAGCTAATGCTGAGAATAGTGCATTAGCCATTCCGAAAGCGTCCCCAATTTCTCCCGGCTTTGCCATATACTTCAGAATGAAATATGTCGAAGACCATAATATTATGACTGCACAAATTGCATAGAATAATATCCTGAGCATTCGTGGTCTTTTACTATTTTCTATTTCATTTTTAAAGTCTTCGTAGAAATGATTTTGAACAAAGGATTTCAGGCCCTTCATATCCAGAGCAATTTCAATTATAACTGATTAACTGTTCCTAAGGTATACTTAAATTTTGTTGAACAATTAATAGTCTATTTAAATAATTTTTCCGAATAGCATTGCTCAGCCAAAGTGCTTTATCAGTACCTAGAATTAAACTAAGAATAACGCTACTCCTTCTCAAGATAAAATCAATGCTGAACTCTTATCAGCAGACTATACAAACAGGCACGGCAGGGCTCGATTCAAAGTAGCGTCATTGCGGAATTTTCTTTCCAGTTATTGGACCCCAATCTCATTAAGCTACCAGTGAGATTCCCCGATAATATACTAATCTCCGATTAGTTTATGACAAGGCTATCCTGGAAACATGATCCATCTCAGGCTTACAATCCAATCCCTCAACTACAAAAGCCATAGCTTGCACTCCAAAATCAGACAATTCAAAAAATGGAAATAGCGTCACTCTCCAAAAATGTAAAATTCAATGACAAGCATGCGGTGGTTCAGGTGCTATTAGAAACAGAGATCAACAAAGAAATACGAATAGCTATGAAAAAGGGGCAGGTATTTAAAGAGCACAAAACCCCATTTCCCATCGTTGTAGAGATATTTGAAGGGCAAATCAACTTTGGAGTAGCTGGACAAATACACATCCTGCAAAAAGGAGACCTGATCGCCCTCGAGGGCGACATACCTCATGACCTCGAAAGCATGGCCGACAGCATTGTCAGGCTTTCCTTATCAAAGGGGGATAAAGTAGAGCGGGTAAAGGATTTAGCCAACGATTAACTTACTCGTTCCACAACCATGACTTAGTGTAGGGACTTCCCTCAATACTCCATAGCCCTCCATCCACATACCTTCTGTTTTTATCGAGTTGGGCAATGTCATTCATATTATCCTCAGTTAAGGTGAATTTTGGAGAATCCAGGTTTTGCCTGAGTCTTTCCGGGCTAACAGATTTAGGAATTACGGCTGTACCTCTTTGCATAGCCCACTGGATTAAGACTTGCCCCGGACTCATCTCCCTTTGGTTAGCAATTTCGACTATGGTAGGATCTGCCAATATAACCGGCTCATCCGGCACTTTTAAGCGTTCCGGGCGAGCAGGTGACCCCAATGGAGAGTACGCAGTGAGATGAATGCCATTTTGCCGGCAGAATTCAAGCATCTCATTTTGTTGTAGATATGGGTGAAGCTCAATTTGATTCATTTCCGGTTTTACACCAGTTTCAGAAATGAGTTTTTGCAGTTTATTTACGTTGAAATTACAAACCCCCACGTGTCTCGCACCATGTGACAATAATTCCTGCATAACCTGCCAGGTAGTTGTGTAAGGCAGATCGTCCTCACTAATGAAATCATCTCCGGATTGTGGAAGCATGGTCCCGCTTTTCAAAGCAATCGGCCAGTGCATGAGGTACAAGTCCAGGTAATCCAACTGCAAATCATTGAGAGTTTTTTCGAGGGAAGGCTTTATATCCAAAGGGTCATGCGCATTATTCCAAAGCTTAGAGGTGATCCATAAATCCTCTCTTTTCACCACACCCTCGGCCATAGACTCGGTCAATGCCTGACCAATTTCAGACTCGTTGCCATAGATAAAAGCACAATCAATATGCCTGTATCCAATTTTAATTGCCTCCTTTACCGCCTGATAAACTTCACCAGGTGGGGCAAGCCATGTTCCCAGACCCAGGATTGGCATCTCATCACCATTACTATATTTCAGGATTTCCATACTTAACATCCAAATTTATATTCAATTTATTAATCCCTTTCATCATTCCTGACATTCATCATTAAAATTGGTGATCTGCAATCAAGCTGTTAACCAAGATGGTTCGAACTTCGTACGCTTCATAATGATGAACAAATCTCCCATGTTCTTGTTGGTATTGCTTTCAATTACAAGTTATGTAAGTGCGCAGCAATATACACTCTCCAATCAGTCAGAAATTAAGTTTGTGACCAAACATCTTGGTGTATTCAATGTCGACGGTGAATTCTCAGAGTACTCGGGTAAGTTGTATCGTAAAGGCGATACCTTATCAGGAAAAGGGAGCATTGTTGTGAACAGCATTTATACCGGAAATAAAGCCAGGGATAAAGATCTAAGGAGCGAGAAATTTCTGGATGTCGATAGCTTTCCCAATATAGAGTTCCTTGTACTTACCACCGCTATTAAAGGTAAAATCTCCACCATGACTGGTAAGCTGACTATAAAAGACAAATCTCTTGACATCACTTTCCCTTTTGAAATAATGCAAACCGGCCGGGGTTTGTTGATTGAGTTCGAAACCGTAATTGACCGAACCGATTTTGAACTCTACTTTGATTCACTGGATGGCCTTGTCGGAAATGAAGTAAAGCTTTATAGTTATTTACTTTTTGAACCTGAGTAATACTTATCTTTCAGCTTAAGTCTTTATATTTAATAGGGTAACCTATTGTGTAAATTGAACGAAAATACAGCACGCCTCCATGGAGGTGATTTAGAGGCGGGTTAATGGGTTGATATTCTATTCGCATGTATAACCCACCCTTGCCACTTGGAGGAGGGGAAGTTGGAATAGGCAATAATTAACTATGAATCTTTGAATTACCTAAATGTTTGCTCTAATTCACATAAAACATTGCGGTACTCTACTTTAAAAGAAGGTCTTTATGAAAAACTCTGTTAAAACAATTTTTTACGGTTTGACTATGCTGGCCATGATTAGCTGCGCCGGATCCAAACCAGGTTCATCTGGTCCAACTAAAACCACCAGGGATTACAGTAATTATACGAATATGTATGACGTCCTTAGTGCCGTCGGCGGCATAACTTTAAAACGGAGTGGTGTCGGAGTGGAAGTGAGTGTGAGAGGCTCTCAAAGTATCACAAATACAAACGAACCTCTTTTCGTGTTAAATGGGGTACCAATTGGACGGAGTTTCGGTTCTATAAGCCACATCAATCCGGTGAGAATTGAGCGGATAACCGTTCAAAGAAGCTTGGCCGCAACGAACCGCTGGGGTAGTGAAGGCAACAGCGGAGCCATTCTCATCAATCTAAAAGGTCAAAATTAGCTATCGGAGAGTACTCCTAATGGGCACTCTTAAACACATACTGATGTAAGAGCCCCACCAGCTACGGCTTTAATCTGGAAAACAAAAGTATGCTTAACCTTTCTTTGTCCGGGATCGCTCTTAAAGTTGTGGTTCCACCTGATTGATTAGGGCAGGCATATTGCTAATAAATTTATGCGCAGACAAGCCCATAAAGCCTTCGGTAATGCCCCCGTGGATATCAAATTCCCAATACCTCTTTTGGTTGGTTTTGTTTTCCAAACTGAGTCTATTTGATGAGATTGTTGTAAGTCAGGAGAAATCCACCGATTTTAAGTGCTGGATCAAGAAATAATGAATGATGACTTTTAAACCCTCACCCAAATGTCTCTGACTTTACAGGCATTATTGGCTCTTTTACCTATTCTAACCGCTGGGGTACTTTTAGTAGGCTTTCGATGGCCAGCCAAGCAGGTAATGCCAATTGCCCTGGTGCTGACTTCAGGTATTGCCGCCATCTTCTGGGACATGAGCACCACCACTATTTTGGCTTCTTCCATACAGGGCTTATTCGTGACGTTTGATATCCTTTTTATCATTTTCGGTGCCATTCTCCTATTGAACACCCTCAAATATTCTGGTGCAATTCAAGTCATAAGGTCGGGGTTTTCAGACATTAGTGAAGATCGCAGAGTACAGGTGGTCATAGTTTGCTGGCTGTTTGGGTGCTTTATTGAAGGGGCTGCTGGTTTTGGCACACCAGCTGCAATTGTCGCTCCGCTTCTCATAGCACTCGGCTTCCCTGCTTTATGTGCAGTGATGCTTGGAATGATGGTTCAAAGTACCCCGGTAACGTTTGGTGCCGCAGGCACTCCTATTATTGTTGGGATTAGAGGAGGAATAGAATCCCCGGATGTCGTCAATCAGTTAGCTGGCGCCGGATATACGTTCGATCAGTACTTGTCAATGGTTACTAACAACGCCGCACTATTTCATGCGATCACAGGAATTGCCATGCCACTATTTATGTGCGCCATGATGACTCGTTACTTTGGGAAAAATAAATCGTGGAGAGAGGGATTAACTGTTTTGCCCTATGCACTATTTGGTGGATTAGCATTTGTGATTCCCTACTATTTTGCTGCCAGGTTTTTAGGTCCGGAATTTCCATCGTTAATCGGAGCTTTAGTCGGCATGTCTATTGTTGTACCCCTTACTAAAATGGGATTTCTTACTCCAAAGAAATCCTGGGATTTTGCTGACTCATTGGAGTGGCCTGCTCATTGGATGGGGAAATTTAAATTTGATCAGGATTTTATGACTGAACAAAGGAGAATCAGCCTTTTCAATGCCTGGCTTCCCTATTTACTGGTGGCTCTTTTCCTTGTGCTTTCAAGAGTTAGCCAGCTACCCTTTAAAGGGTTACTTACTTCTATTCGCTTTTCGTGGGAGCAGATCCTGGGAACTCAAATTAGTGCGGCTACCACGCCTTTCTACCTGCCGGGCATGATCCTGATTCTGGTGGTGGCCATCACTTACTTCCTTCATAAAATGGAATGGGCCAATTTAAACAAAGCTCTATCTGAGTCAGGCAAAATGTTAGTTGGAGCAGGTTTCGTTTTAATTTTCACTGTACCGATGGTTAGGATTTATATTAATTCCGGCATGAATCTCACGAATCAGTCCTCCATGCCCATTGCAATGGCGGAATGGGTTGCAATAAACGTTGGAAATATCTGGCCGCTGTTTGCACCCTCAATTGGAGCATTGGGAGCTTTTATCGCCGGTAGTAATACGGTTAGCAATCTAATGTTCGGACTATTTCAATATGGCGTAGCTAAAAATCTGGCTATACAAACACACGTAGTAGTGGCTCTCCAGGCCGTTGGTGCCGCCGCCGGAAATATGATTGCAATTCATAATGTAGTGGCGGCATCAGCCACGGTTGGGTTATTGGGGCAAGAAGGAAATACCCTTAGAAGAACAATTATCCCAACTACTTATTATCTCATTGTCGTCGGTCTCCTGGGCCTTCTATTTACCTGATAATAATAAAACCGAGAATTGGTTGCTCAAATTTTGAAAGCTTGTATTTTCTGTGAAAATTGGCACTTCAATTGACCGATCGGAAAACTATGAGTTCAAAAACCAAGTCTATCTTAAAAATGGTTGCCATCCTTATTGTGGCATTGATGGTTCTTATGCATGTCAACATCGTGGTGATACCAATGCTGATTCCCTATACATTTTGGCTAATGGTCATTGCCTTTGCCATGCTCTGGATATCCGATTAATTTAAACACGCACAATTCCCTCGAATTTGCGCCTCGCAATAAAGGATTTTCTATATTTGCACAATCTTCGACAATGCGCAAAAGACTGCTCTTCGATGAACCGCTTCTGAAAATTACCATTCACCGGTTATGCGAGCAGCTTATTGAAAACCACGACGATTTCTCAGAGTCAGTTTTGATTGGACTTCAGCCAAGGGGAATTTATTTGGCCGAAAGGATTGCCAATCATCTGTCCACTTTACTCAAAAAGACTCCGAAGTTAGGTTTTCTTGACACCACATTTTATAGAGATGACTTTCGTAGAAGAAACAGTCATATCGAACCCAACGAAACCAAAATTGATTTTACCATCGAAAACAAACAGGTAATTTTAATCGATGACGTTTTGTATACAGGTAGAACAGTTAGATCTGCCATGGATGCCATGATAGATTTTGGCAGACCCAAGAAAGTGGAATTCCTTGCGTTAATTGACAGAATGTACAGTCGAGACATTCCAGTTGAAGCCACTTACGTGGGTCGAAAAGTTAATACCACAGAATTTCAAAAAGTACTAGTAGAATTAAGGGAGCAGGGATGTGAGGAGGATAAAATATGGCTTATAGAAAAAAATAAGAAATGATCATTTAATGGAACAACTGGCAGTAAAACACCTCTTGGGCATTAAGGAGCTTCAAAAGGAAGAAATTGAATTAATTTTCCGAACCGCCAGTCATTTCAAAGACATTCTTAACAGGCCCATTAAAAAGGTACCGTCATTGCGTGATATAACCATCGCCAATGTGTTCTTTGAGAACTCAACCCGGACAAGGCTCTCTTTCGAATTAGCAGAAAAAAGACTTTCTGCAGATGTGATCAACTTTTCATCCTCAAGCAGTTCCGTCAAGAAAGGTGAGACCTTATTAGATACGATCAATAATATCCTGGCGATGAAGGTGGATATGATAGTGATGCGCCACTCAAGTCCAGGAGCTGCTCATTTTCTATCAAAACATATTGATGCTAACATTATTAACGCCGGAGAC
>JAJCYL010000276.1 GCA_029262955.1 Cytophagales bacterium
ACTCCTCGATGATTTGATTCGAAATAGCAAAAAAACTATCATAATTGCGCCTTTTTAATTTACTGTGTATTAAAGCACGTATTCTACTACACACAGCAGGAAGAGTACGCATAAGTCTTCTAATTTGTAAATCATTGTAGAGACTTGAATGTAAGATTAAGTTGCGTTGTTCATAGCTATCCCAGAGAATGCGTTCAAAGAATAATCTTGAATTTTCAATTAACGCAGGTCGAGGCGTATTCTCTATTTTGTCTAAGTAGATTTGAGTATATGGGTGTTTTAGCGTTTGCTGGTACTCCTCTAGAATCTTAATCGAATTAGACCCGTATTTTCTTCCCGATGCTGTGTCGTACAATTCTTCAATTTCTGAAGACGATGGACCGAACACTCTAGCATTCATGAGAATATTATCCAGATTAACCCGAAGGGTATATCTCTGATAGAAAGGCTCAAAATCGGCTATTAATTTTGAGATTATAGAAATCATTTTCGATACTTCAATATTTTGATCATAGTAGAGACCTTCTAAATATCTCCAGTAATTAACTAAGGAATCTGCAGGTACCGGATTAGTCAAGGCACTTAGGTATAATTGATCAAGTTCAACAAATCGCTTGCATAAACGATTAGTTCTTCTTTTGAGGCTATCATAGATATTGAGCTCACTCCCATCATCAATTCGCTTAAGGTGAAAGTACTTTGGAAGTGATTTTTTTCGAATACTACTCCCCTCATCTTTCAATATGAAATCACGTTCGATTAAATAAAATCCTTGCCCTTTTAAATAGGCTTTGATGTAGTTAAGAGCCTTGTAAGCCTCTCTGATCGCTCTATCTACATTAATGGATTCGCTATTTTCAGTGACGGATACTTCTATATAAATAGTGTCGTCCTCAAAGAATTCAGCATAAGTCTTATTTGAAGGTGAATTCAAATATTTTTCGTTCGGGTTACTTGTTATCCAGGAAGCTCCATATTTAATATCTACTTCCTTATGGGGTTTTTGTAAGTCCTTGGAAACTTTAAACAGGTAATTCCTTCTAACGATATAATGCTTGAGAAGCCAGTGTAGTCCTTCGAATTGCTGCTTTAGTGTTCTATTATCTAGGTAGTGTTTAGCATCCTCATAAAACTTTTCAGCATCCTTCAACTTATTAACTAAGACGTGCTTAGGAAATATGGCCTTTGTTTTAACCTTATTATTCTGAAGTGTTATCGAATTTGCAAATAATCTTTCAATTACCTGCTTAGTTTCATCCTCCGAAAATCCGTGAGCAACATATTCAGCAATAACAATTGGCACATAATAATTCAATTCCTTGATATGTTTATGCGCAGCCAAGCTCTCAGAACATTCCATTATTCTGATGATGCTGTTTACACAGTATTGCAAAATTTCACGATCTAATTTCCGAATAAGTTTTTGGATTAAATTCTGCAACTTAGCACGTGAGCTATCATCGTTAGTTTGCTTTTTCAAGCGATTAATTTCGTAAATCTCAGTCCTGCATAAAGCCTTAATAATCTCATCATTATTTTGCAGCAAATGGTGGCTAAAATGGCGTTGAATGTTTTTTACTGAATGGTGAGGCACCCAATTACTTAATTGAATTTCAATAGATTTTAATACGCTTAGTTGATTTTCTAATTGAGGGTAAGATGAATTACCTGAGTTTTCAACCGTGAATTCGAAAACATCTGAAAAATAGCTTGCCTTTTGTGAGATGTTTTCACTTAACTCGTGCTTCACATTATTTCTAAAAGCAATCATCTTCTCCTTTATTAGCCCATTTTGACGAGATATTTAGTCCCCTACATTTTAAATATTTGTATAATGTTGGTTTTGAGATTTTTAGTTTATTGCAAATTTCATTGACGCTCATTTCACCCGATTTATAAAGACTTTCAGCTGCAATGGCTGTTGTCTCAGCATCTTTAGACAAGCCAGGTGGTCGCCCCCCTACTCTACCCCTTGCTCTGGCTGCTTTCAATCCGGCCATAGTCCTTTCCCGGATAACGTCCCTCTCAAACTCTGCCAACGATGCGAAGATGTTGAAGATTAATCGACCCTGTGAAGTGGAAGTATCAATGGGATCATTCAAGCTTTTTAGCCCCACACCTTTATCCATCAACTGGCTTACTAATTCTACCAAATTTCGAAGAGATCTACCTAGTCGGTCTAGCTTCCAAATTACTACAACATCTCCATCTCTGACATTCTCCAATAGTTTTGAGAGTTCCTTCCTCTCCGCTTTAACCCCACTGGCCTTTTCCTTGAAGATCTTGTCACATCCCTCCTGCTTCAGAGCGTCTATTTGAAGGTTTAAATTCTGATCATGAGTACTGACCCTGGCGTATCCGATTTTCATTCGCAAAAGTTAACCAAACTCAATAGAGATTCATAAAATGAACTTTGATTTTGTTAACCAGTTTATTTAACCAAAAATATTTCGATTTTTTGATGGGTGGTTGATTCTGGAGGAGTTAAATCAAACGGCCCGTTTTATTTAATGAATATGTGTCGCCCAGTGCTCTACTGAAGTTGATTTAGCATTTATTTGACATCATATGACAAACCACTCATAAAGAGACCACTGGCCTGTATCGCCATTAATAGCCATTAATTTTTTTAAAACCCTGAAAAGGTTCACAGCTCCGTGAATGTCTTCGAATTGTATCGAATAAAGTAAGACGCTTTAAGACCGTTTTATTTGTTTAATATATATTGAATTCACCTGAAGGTATAAAATATTAAACGGTACACAGTTCAGCTGTCTCAAGTGTAGTATGAGCTGACTACGACCTGCCCTCATCAAGCATTTCCGGGAATGTAGACCCGTCAAACACCATTACTTTTACCATAGTCTCAGAAATAATCCAATAAACATATCACAAGCATAATCATGAATAAAGCACCCATGGTGATACCATATGCTAACAGAAAGCGGTTTGACCGTAAATAAAACTTCTGATACTCAGACCCTTCACTGTTGTTTAAGATAGTACTAACGTGTGGCAGCGTCAGAACATTAATAAACCCAGATGTCAATTGATAAAGAGAAAGGAGATTTTTATGTTTTTCTTCTGAAATTAAATTTTTACTCCGAAACTCATTCAGAAATGTAATTAGTTTCTGCCTTCTATTTTTGATAAAATAGACAAAGAAGAATAAACTAATAAAGAATACCAGCGGTATAAATCGTACAGCTATCATTTTACTCTTGTTACACCATCCCAATAGACTACGTTGAGATATTTCTCAATACCATTACTTAGAGCAATTGAGTAAAGACTATCCGAATTTAAATAGATTCTAGTTTCATATTCACTTCCTATAACAACTGTATCCCTCTTATTTGTATTTATAGCTGTTATAAAGTTAGCCCCTTCACCTATCGTTTCTTTTCTTACCGAGCAGCTCAACACTACAATCCAAAAGATACAAGAATGGACTTTGATATTACTAATTTTTAGGTATTGCATCATAATCACTTTGTAGAATTAGTAACCATTTTCATCATCGAAGTTTAATTCATCCTGAAGTGCATTCTAGTGCCAAAAATCACTCCTCACATTGTGCGATTAGACTTTCAATTAATTTCCGAAAAAACAAGTTGGCTTCATTATCAATTATACATTTAACTCTTTTTCTATTTGATCTGAAGATCAATTCAGAATCATCATCATTGATATATTTGGACAATGGATCTAATTCATTTAAGAATAGATCAATTTTCTCAGTAACATTAAAGGGTACGGGCTCAAGAATACACTTATAATCTGACGTGAATGAATTGGTACTATGATTTAAGCTCATGAAACCCACCTCGGCAATCCCATTTGAATAAGAAATGTAGTTGATTAATTGCAGGCCATGATGGTACCAAGTTTTGGTGCCCCATATGTATAAAGAGTCAACCTCTACTATCTTTTGCGCATACAATGAGTCAATTATATTATCTTGACTTACCTGCCCAAAGCAGGGTGATAAATGTAAAATTGTATACAAAGATGCTATAAGCCGTTTCATCAGTAGTTAAATCTATTCGTAAAAGGTATGCCGGTTGAGCTTCTGAGTTGTTCAGCTACCCGATTTTGGAATTTAGTTGCCTCTATTTCAATCTGCTGAACTTCTTTTATTCCTTTTTCATCGTACGCTATAACTGTTTTCCTTTTACATGCATCCCCTTTTTTCCAGACAGTTTGTGATTGGCCAATGTTTGAGAACTGAAAAAATGTAACAACTCCAATAAATAGTATCTTTCGAATCATACCAATATTCTTATCACTATATTATTCGACTTCGAAATTTCACTTGAATACGCAAATCACAGAAATAGAATTTGAACTCTATCATTGATTATCCCTCACCCCGACAGTAGATCATTCCAGAAATCGTCAACAGATTTAAATAAACGACTGAGGATAACGCTCCTTCAGATAGGATTTTAGTTCATCTATTTTTTGTTTTTGCGAACTTGTTTTCGTGAAAAATTCGTATTTATGTCTTTCTAGTTTATGATCAAGAAATTGAATATAACCGCCTAGGCCACTATGACCCACAAAACTCACAATATTAGAAATACCTCGCTCCCCATGATAAGGAGCAACCGAAATTTTCACCTTTCTCAACATCACGACTTGAAATAATCTCTCGGTTTCGTTCATTTTTATCGTAAATGAATCCTTAGTAATCTTCAGGTTTCCAACTGGAATATGAGCTTTTGCAAATGAAGCTGTGATAAAAGAAGCGGCGAAAACAGACAAAGTGATTATAATCAATGGCTTGTTATCCAATATAAAGACGGACAATAGCAGTAAGAAAAAAGAAATTACTGCTGTCCTAAATAGTAACAAAGATATGTTGGTTCTATTCTTAGCTATTATTTCAAGACTTACACTCATTTTTTTAGAAATTCAAATGCGCCTGCATTATGAAGAGCACTTGTACCATCTAAGGTAGCGTCTATGATTGTACCGGCCGTCTTTGAAACTACTTTTTGATTTGACAAAATAGAACCGGGACTACCAGCCGACACAATGCTCAGCAAAGCAAAACCCTTGTCAACATTCGTATTAGCTGATTCCTCAAAAATATTTTGTTCACTACTCAAAATCGTAACTCCATCTGTAAAAGAAATTATTGGGTTGAGGCCAACAAACACTCTTAAACCGACACTTGGACTACCTTCAATCTGCCCAAAAGGGTCGATTTATTTAACCCTCTTTTAGACTCAATTCTCATAAAGTTAAACTTCATAGTATATGTTCCATTAGCAGCCTTAGTTAGAAGATCAAAACCGACTCTATTTGCCAAGAAAGCCTCTAAATGTTTTAGGTATGTTTTAGGTATAAAAAAGAAAGACCGTAAAAACGGCCTTTCTGAGTAGCGGGGACAGGACTTGAACCTGTGACCTTCGGGTTATGAGTCTTGATTTACTTAAGAAGTGATGCCACTCGATTGAAAGGGATCTTATGGTAGTGGCTTTCCTATATATGAAAACCAGTCCAAAAGCGAATAAAGGGCTTTTATGATTAAGAATTAGCACGCCGAAAGCACGCCAATAAAAATAAAAGCAGTCACAAATTAATGTAACTGCTTGATAATCAAGGGTGGAAGACCGGACTTGAACCGGCGACCTCCTGAACCACAATCAGGCTCAATTCAATTAGATATGTATCAAGATGAATTAAAATGGTGTTAAATGGCGAAAATACGACTTTTTCGTGCTATATTTATACAAAGAAAACCAGCTGAAACCGGAAAAAGCACGCAAAAAGCACGCAAATCCTGAAAATATCCTAACATGGCAAAAGTCAAGATAACATTAGATACACGCTTAAATTGTCAAGATAAAGAGGGAAAATTTCCGCTTGTTTTACGAATAGGTCACAAGAGTAAGACCCGAGATATTGGCTTCAATATCCATTTGTTGGAAGATCAATTCGACGAGGTAAGCCACAGGATATCTGGTATTCAAAACTCAGTACGTCATAGTAAGCGGGTGCAAAAGATTTATAGTGATATTGACCTCTGGCTTGATGAAAACAAAGCTGAGATCAAGCTTTGGGATATAGCGCAGGTAAAGGCTCAACTAGAGCGGCGATTTTTCAAGAAACAATCAGACCTCAACCTTTTACAACACTCTGCCAAAGTTCTTTATCGTCTTGCATCTGACGGCAAGTATTCAACCGCTTCAACATACGAAGATGCTCTGAAGGTGCTGGTTAAGTACCGTATGCAGAAGGCCCGCCAGGATGATCAAACTCTAATTAAGACTCTGTTCGATCAAAAAACTAACGATGCTTGGTCAGTCTTGGAAAATTTCCGCAAGTACGATATGCCGATTAAGGCCATCAGCGCTGAGTTCGCTAAGGATTTTAAGGCTTATATGAGTAATCGTGGAAGCTCTGTCAATACAGTTCGTATTCATCTTCGTTCCTTGCAATCCATCCTTAGCGATGCGGAAAAAAGTTATGATGAACTCAAGGGTCATAAGCCTTTTGAAGGCATTAAAAAGACAAGCATCCCTAACGCTCCTATTGTACTTACGATGGATGAGATTAGCAGTATTAGGGATCTTTCTTCTGAATTTGAAAAAGAAAGTTCCAAATTTCATGTTTGCAATTACTTCTTTTTCATGTTCAATAATATGGGAATGAACTTTATAGATTTAGCGTTAGCGAAAGTTGCTCAGTTTGAAGGTGAACGGTTCAACTATACGAGGAAGAAAACCGAGGAGGAAGGAGACAACTTTTCAATTAAGCAGAACGAGGAAAACCTCAAAATCCTTCAATATTACTCAAAAGGGAAAGAGAAGGATCACTACCTATTTCCAATTATACCGGAAGGCACGCCGGAACACAGAGTGTTTAGAGTGAAAAAGGATAAAGCCCACTGGTTCAATAAACACATGAAACAGATTGCTGCGCAATTGGGTATTGAAAAGAATATTACTACATATGCAGCTCGCGACACCTGGACAAATATTGGATTAGGAATGGGAATAGATATCAGAAAAATTTCTTCAGGTCTTGGACATTCAAGTGTACATGTCACAGAAAAACATTACAGTCAGAGAATACAGGAAAAGATACTTGATGAGATTAATGATCAGATAACCTCATCTAAATCATTAAGACAAGCCTCATAACCCGAAGGTCACAGGTTCAAGTCCTGTCCCCGCTACTCAGAAAGGCCGTTTTTAACGGCCTTTCTTTTTTAGGGTACAACATAGGTACAACAATTGAGTGCTTTCCTTTCAAGTAGGGGCGGGTTTCGTTTGGGTGAATTAACTGCAATTAAAGGCTCTGTGAAGCCCATACTTAGCCTTAGATCAATCCGCTCAAGCTAATCAATCTATTAGTCCACTAGATTTGTTAACTTCTTAAAAGCGATTATTACTGAACTTGATTTTTGGTGACCATTGTTCGTTCTAGCGAGTTTAACGCTCGCTTATTTAGAATTGTCATTTCCAGGAGAGAGTTAGGGAATTAATAAAACCCAGGTATCCATAAGATAGGATGTGGTCAATTTAATTTTATGAGGATGGTCGGATTATGAAAATTCGAGATAGTCTAAAGTGTGTAGGTGTACTGGTGAACAAAAAAACCACACTTGATGTGATGCTAAAGGTAATTGAAACTTTATAGACAGTGCTTGAGTTTGGCCTCAATTGAATGCCTGGTGTGAGGCACGGCTTTCAATCTTTCCTTTCGGATTAATTTGCCGGTGTCAACGCAAATACCATAAGTCCCATTCTTCGTCCTGATCAGCGCATTTTCTAGTTGTTTCATGAACTTTTGTTGTCTGGCAGCCAGTTGACTTAAGTTTTCCTTTTCGGCCGAATCGGCACTATCTTCCATAACTTTTAGGTTGGAATTATCGGAGTTACTGCCGTAATCTTCGGAATTCTTACCCAAGGACTCTTTGATGTATTTCAGCTCAACACGCGCCTGGTCAAGTTTTTCAATAATGATGTCCTGAAATTCCTTTAATTCTTGATCTGAATATTTGCTTTTCTCTTTCTTAACCATGGTTACTTCCATTCTCAATCCAAATAAACGTATTTTATTTGATTAAAAACTTTGCGCTAAAAAAAATCATCATGGGGAAAGTAAAATGAGGCTGAAACCGTGGTTTTATAGAAGAGCTAGAATTCAGGTAAGGTAACTGATAATTTAATTAACTACATTCCGATTCTGGAGTCTTTCCCGCCGGAGGCATCTTAATGGCGCACTTTTCGGAGCTTCCTCTTTCTATCGCCTTTCAATGTAATATCACAAACCGATCCGGGATGTGGCAAGAAAAAATAGGGTGCTTGCACCCGGTTGGAAATACTACCTAAAAGGTGGAGATTTTCAAATTTATACTTGCCATGTTCTGGATGTTAGGTTTGTAACTTGATAGAAAGAGGGCGGAGAAAAATGCCTTGGCAATGGCCAGTTAAAAAATTCGAAAAAGCGATTTGGGTAGAGCTTTTTCACCTTTTTTTCTGAGAACGGTTGATGAAAAGAGAGAAATATGGTGACACCCACTTAAAATAAATCATTGGACTTCTATTTCTCTCTTTTCATTAATGGTTCATGGTTTAAGAGAACTTTTTGCTGTCTTCATTGATGAGAAGATGGATTTGGGAAGCAGCAAAGTGTTCTCGCAAAGGAGGATTGGCTTAGGGATTGGAGGGTGAAAGTACCCTGCCTTCGTTGGACTACGGGCAGGCAGGCATGTACTTTGCGGGAGAGCTATGCGGGGAAAGCCCGACCGAAGGGAAGCCCCAAATATAAATTACTAAAATCGAGAGTTAGAGACCCTTAAAACAAACTCCCCAAGGAACAGGGGAGTTTATAGAGTTGGAAATAGCTAATGCTGAGGTAAAGCCCATTTACAATGTTCAAGCGTTAACCAATCGTCTATTGGACTAGTTATGTGCAAGATACCAAATAATTTCTTAATTCCGTCAAATGACGGAGGTATACTTTTGACCTTGTTAGTAGTTTGCCAGCATGCCCGAAGAACAATTTTTTGGCGCTGCATTAAGGCAACTTCGAAATGACAAAAATCTCACCCAAGAACAGTTGGCAGAAGTTTGCGGTGTAGATAGAGTAAGTATTGGCGTTTGGGAGAACAGCGAAAAACTGCCGAGATTGGATACCTTTTTTAAATTGTCAAAAGGGCTGGATATTGCTCCTGAAAAGTTCATCTCCCTTATTACCTCTTTATATCAGATTGACAAAGAGAAAAAGAACTGAGCAGTCCGAACTTTTCATTTCAGGAAATTTAATGTGCGTTTTATTTAACTACTCTCCCTCCTTCTGGCTTTACGTTTTGATAGTTCTAACATTAAGGAGGTGGAGACAACTCGACAAATTTGCTAGCATAGCCAATTGCTAGCAGCATTTTCTAAAATGACGGCTATATACAAAAGTTCTGCAATAACCGCAAAACATTGAATATCAGGCGCTTTTGAAATTGGAACCCACCTCCAAGGATTCAAAGCCAAATATTAAACGCTTTTGACTTGTCCTCTTGCTCTCCATTCGCCATGGCCCATCGAGGTGTTTTGTCATTCCAAATTAGAAACATTCGACATTCCTTAATCCATTCCTAAGATGTACTATTAAGGCCATGCTCAAAGAATTTACTTTCCTACCCCCAGTTTTAATCAATTCTACTTCAAACACATTTTTGCCAATGCTCTTACCTGGTCCAATTCCAAAAGAGCTACATAGCAGCAGAGAAAGTGCTTCAAGAATAATGACAAGGACAATGAGAAATTCTATCCAAATCACAGATTAGCTGTTTACGAGTGAATGTATCTAAGTTAGAACTTAATTGGATATCCATAAGGGATAAGATTAAATAGAAAAGAAAAAGATCAATCTGTTTTTTTATATTTAATTGATCATCGGAGGATATTAAACTGAGTTCAACATCAATATCAAAGTAATAAGTATGAGCTCAACCCTTGTGCGAAAGAATCTAATGGCTCTTACGGGCCTCTTTCTCTGCGTTTTCATGGTAATACATCTGGCAGGTAACCTCCAGCTATTACTACCTGAAGAACGAGCACTGACCCAGTTCAACCTTTACTCACGGATTCTTTCAGGGAATTATATCATCAAGGCCATTTCCTACTTGTTGTTTGTTTCTATTGTTGCGCACTGTGCCTACGCCTTGATCATTACCTTGAAGAATAAGAAAGCAAGCGGTGGTGCTTACGTCTATGATCAGCGACACAAGGTAAGTATGTGGTATTCGAGAAATATGGGATTATTGGGTGCCGTTATTTTTCTGTTCATTATCATTCACCTCAAAGATTTTTGGTACCAATACAGTTTTGGTCACTTACCTCTGGATACTGAGGGCAATAAAGATCTATTTTCCATTGTGGTCAGTGCTTATGGCGAATTATGGTATACAGGGCTCAACATTGTCGCTTTTATCGCATTGGGGTACCACCTTCTCCATGGTTTTCACAGTGCCTTTAAAACATTGGGAGCATACCCGTCGAGACTTTCCAAATGGTTATACTATGCAGGCGTTGGATTTTCGCTGATCCTTACCGCCGGTTATATCTATATTCCGATTTTTGTTTACTTAAAATATCATTTTTGATGTCGGCCACTACTATGCGATTAGATGCAAAAATTCCCAATGGACCATTGGCAGAGAAGTGGAATCGCTATAAATCCACTTGTCGGTTGGTCAGCTTTAACAATAAAAAGAAGTTGGACATCATTGTTGTAGGTACCGGATTGGCGGGAAGTTCAGCAGCAGCTTCATTTGCAGAAGCTGGATATAACGTCAAATCTTTTTGTTTCCAGGATTCGGCTCGCAGAGCACATTCCGTGGCTGCGCAGGGTGGCGTGAATGCTGCAAAGAACTATCAAAATGACGGGGACAGCATCTACCGTATGTTTTATGACACTATCAAGGGAGGAGATTTCCGGGCCAGGGAAGCTAACGTTTATAGATTAGCCGAATGTTCGGCTAGCCTGATCGATCAGGCCGTAGCACAGGGAGTACCTTTTGGACGCGAATACGGCGGATATATCGCAAATCGTTCTTTTGGTGGAGTCCAGGTAAGAAGAACTTTCTATGCCAGGGGCCAAACTGGTCAGCAACTACTCCTGGGAGCTTATTCTTCACTCATGCGTCAAGTCAAACTGGGCAAAGTGGAATTGTTCACCCGACATGAGATGCTGGAGATGGTGATGATTGATGGTAAGGCAAGGGGAATCATTGCCCGAAATCTCGAAACTGGTGAAATTGAAAGACATGGAGCGCATGCCGTCGTATTGGCTACCGGAGGTTTTGGAAAGATTTTCTACCTCTCCACTTTGGCGATGGGATGTAATGGATCTGCCATTTTAAGGGCTCATAAAAAGGGAGCTTATATCGCTTCTCCAAGCTGGACCCAAATTCACCCTACAAGCTTACCCCAGTCTGGAGAGCATCAATCCAAGTTGACATTAATGTCGGAGTCCCTACGTAATGATGGTAGAATTTGGGTGCCTAAAAAGAAGAACGATAACCGCTTGCCAGACGCTGTTCCTGAAGATGAACGGGATTATTACCTGGAACGCAGGTATCCCTCTTTTGGCAACCTGGCACCGAGGGATATTTCCTCACGTGCGGCCAAGGAAAGAATTGACGCGGGTCATGGAGTTGGCCCTCTGAAGAATGCAGTTTATCTGGATTTTAAACATGCCATTGAGGAGTATGGTGAATCAGTGATCAAGGAGCGTTATGGTAACCTCTTCCGCATGTACGAAAAGATCACGGGAGTAAATGCTTACAAGGAACCGATGAAAATCAGCCCGGCAGCCCATTTTTCTATGGGAGGCTTGTGGGTTGACTATGAGTTGGGCACCACCATTCCCGGTTTATATGCTTTGGGTGAGTGTAATTTTTCTGATCATGGTGCCAACAGACTAGGGGCCAATTCATTGCTCCAGTCCTGTGTTGATGGTTATTTTATCGTCCCTTATACTATTGGTACATACTTAGCCGATGAGATTAAGACGGGACCGATCAGTACTGATCATCCGGCATTTGAAGTGGCAGAGAAACAAGCAGTTGATATGCTCAATCGGTTGACCAATATTAATGGTAACAAAACGGCAGATTACTTTCATAAGAAACTGGGGAAGTTACTCTGGGATTATTGTGGCGTATCAAGAGACGAGGAAGGTCTTAAAATAGCTATCAAAGCAATCCATGAATTAAGGAAGGAATTTTGGGAGGATTTAAAAGTACCGGGTACTCCAGATGAGATTAACTCCGAATTGGAAAAGGCTGGTAGAGTGGCAGACTATTTTGAAATGGGCGACCTAATGTGCAGGGATGCATTAACCCGAAATGAATCTTGTGGTGCTCACTTTAGGGAAGAATACAAAACTGAAGAGGGAGAGGCCCTTCGCAATGATGAAGAATTCGCGTTTATCTCTTGTTGGTCGTACCAGGGAAAAGGTAACGAGCCAGTATTGGTCAAAGAAGAACTAAAGTTTGAAGAAGTAGAGTTGGCGCAGAGGAGCTATAAGTAGGAGTTATTAATCATGAATGAAGAATTATGAAATTATCGCTCAAAATATGGAGACAGTCTGATAGAAACAGCGAAGGTGAAATAGTCGATTATGAACTGGAAGGAGCGGAGGAAGACATGTCTTTCCTGGAGATGATGGACTATCTCAATGAAAAACTGATAGCAAAAGATGAGCGTCCAATTGAGTTTGATCATGACTGTCGGGAAGGAATTTGCGGTACATGCGGATTGTTCATTAATGGCAGAGCACATGGCCCCTTGGCAGGGACAACCACTTGTCAGTTGCACATGAGAAGCTTTTCCGATGGAGATACCATTTATATTGAACCTTTCCGCGGAGGTGCATTTCAGGTAACCCGAGATCTTAAAGTAGATCGTTCATCTATGGACCGTATTCTTATAGCCGGAGGATTTATTTCCACACCGGTAGGCGAGGCTCCAGAGGCAAATACTACTCCCATCACCCATTCTGTAGCTGAATCTGCCTTCGACTCGGCGGCATGT
>JAJCYL010000277.1 GCA_029262955.1 Cytophagales bacterium
TCTTGGACTCGAACCAAGGACCTACTGATTAACAGTCAGCCGCTCTAACCAACTGAGCTAAAGGGGAAGAACATCCGTCCTTAAAAACGGAGTGCAATATTAGTAGTATGCAATAACTTCCACAAGTATCGTATTTAAATTTCATCAGGAAATTATAGCCTCTATAAAATTAATTTCTCGACTCTCAAGTTCAGTCATGTCAAACATCCATGTCATTGTTTTTAAAAAATCCCCAGTTTTCCTAAATTAAACACTCAGGTAACAAATTCAGACCTAACCAACCATATAATGAAAACTACATTCCTGTTCCTTGTCCCCGTTTCAGTGCTTCTTTTAAGTTGTGAAAGCAGTCAGCAAAAGACCGATCCGACGTTTGAGGATGTGGTCTATGAAGGGATCAGATGGACCGGTGATAATGAAATTGCTAACTACCTGGCATTCGCTGGCCTTGACCATTACATGAATATTGAGCCGGGGAAAGCCTATAATATGTCGGATCATGCGGTTAGACTTGATAGCACCCTATTTGCCTCTCATGCGCTCCTCGCCCTGAATACAACCGGAGATAAAAGCGAGTATCACAAAAGGATGGCAAAGAAATATGTGGCTAATGAAAATGAAACTTCAAGACTCTATGTTTCCCTGCTTGATATCGAGGATTCCACCAATCGCGAGCAAAGAGAAATTTGGGATAAAATGCATCAATTGTCAAACGGACCTTTCATTCAGTATATGTATTTGCGCAGTTGGTTTTTTCAAAAGGAGCCGGAAGTTATTCTGTCAGGATTAGACAGTCTTATTGAATTTTGTGATGAAAATCACTTCACAAAAACAGCAGCCGCAGCCTACAATATAAAAGGTTATGTCTTGCAAAGTTCCGGGCAACTCGAAGAAGGAACAAAAGCAATTGAAAAGTACCTTGAATTATATCCTGAAGGACATAATCCACTGGATTCAAGAGCAGAATTTTACCTTTTTGATAATGATACCACCAACGCAATTGTCTGGTATCGCAAAGTTTTGGAAAGATACCCTTATTACGAACCAGCAAAGGTTCACTTGAGAGAATTGGGCCAAAAGGTGAACTGAATTCTCACTCCGGTTAATAACTTACTGAGGTCATTTATCTGCGGCGTATTTAGTGGCAATTTTTCCCAATTCCGAGTCTAAAAACTGCCGGTCAAGCCACTGCCCCCTGACCATCACACCATCAATCTCCTTCATGTTAGAAATATCATCCAGTGGGTTTGCATTGAGAAGAATGAGATCCGCAGTGGCTCCTTCACGGACTACTCCAAACTCGCCCTCTTTTCCAAAGAATTTTGCCACATTGACCGTTCCGGATTTAATAACGTCAAATGCACTCAACCCTGCATCTGCCATTCCTTTCATCTCATGCTGAATGGAAAAACCGGGCACATTAAAGACCTGGGGAGCATCTGATCCCAACAACAGACCGTGCCCATTCTCATTCAGAGCCTTGATTATCTTTTTCCTTAGGCCATTGAACTTTTCGTACTTCTTTACACTGAAATAATCCTGGCTCAAAAAATCTTTCTTATTGTTTTTCCAGGTTTCGACTTGTGATTTGGGCATATATTTCATCTCCGGCTGGGCACCAAGGATTTCAGAATCTTCGGGAGATGCCCATCGATCAAACAAACTTTGTGTGGGTACCACCCATACTTTGTGTTCCACGGTCATATTGACCAAATACGATATCATACCTTCATCCCCAATCTGGGCTGAATTGAAGCCAAAGAATCCGTTTTCTGCTTCGCTCAATCTTTGATCATCAGGAACAATGCCCTCTATAAAGCCGTCTACGTGGTCTACAGATCCGAATTTTGATTCGATGGCTCGTTTGATGCCTACTTTAAAAGGTACATGCCCACTATAGCCAATACCTACTTCATTGGCAGTTGCAACCATCACATTAAACACATCCAATTTAATGCCTGGATGAACTTTCAAAAAATCATATCCTGCCGCCTGATGAGCCCTAACAGACGAGTCAGCCTTCTCTTTGGTTGGGATAGAATTTCCGTTCATGGAGGGGCTGGAGGTATAAATTGTTGGACCCAATACAGTTCCTGACAAAACATCCTTTTTCAATTCAAGATGACTGGGGTGTCCCAACATTCCCCTAATAGTGGTAATCCCATTCGATAAATACAGCAAAAGGGTCTCCCTCACACGATCCCGGCCAGGTCCTGGTTGGGGTATATGTGCATGCATCTCAGATATTCCCGGGACAAGGTATTTCCCTTTTCCCTCTATTACGGTCGATTTGCTTCCCCCTGTAACATCAGCCGCCGCAGCGATGCGATAAATTTTCCCTCCTCTTATGACCACTGATTGTCCTTCTAAGACAATTTCTGAGGTCATTGGTATCACATTGACATTTTCAAAGATGATTTGTTCAACATCTTCTTCTGTCGACCCTGGTTGACAGGAGTAGATCCAGGTAGTTAATACGATTAAACTTAACAGAGATAGCCTTTTCATTTTCTTAGATTTAATGGAAAGGTAAAATATCCCCATTATCATTAACAGAAAATAAAAAAGCCATACGAGGTCGTATGGCTGGATAAATATTAACTTGAGATTATTGGATGGGAACGGTCACCTGGGTATCGTCCCATTTCATTAACAAATCAACCCCATTACCAGAATTTTCAAAGTTTAGCGTCAACTGCTCAACCTTCTTATTCAATTTCTCAGGGGTGACTGCTATCCTGGTCACATCCATCTGATAATTCGGCTCAAAAGCACCCCACTGGCCCAACTCACTGTTTAAGGCAACTATCCATTCACCCTTATTTGGAATTGTATAGAGCCGGTAAGTGCCCGGGTCTATTTCCGCTTCACCAAAATTCACTTTGCTCCCAAAAGATATTTGAGTAGCCTCATCTGCACCTGTCCTCCAGTATTCACCAAACTTAACCACATTACCAAAAATAGTTCTGTTGTTTTTATACGGCCTGGAATAGTCGATTCTTAAATCAAGATTCTCTGTCTTGAAGGTTGCTGTCGCCTGAGGACTAACCCTCCTTTCGTTCTCGTTTAAAAACTTGAACGCTACAAATCCGATAATGCCCATCACACAGATCATTACCACTAAAAATAACTTCTTCATTGTCTAAAAAATAGCTCGTGTTTAAAAACGCAAAAGTAGCACAATTCGTGCCAAAAAGGATGTGATATGTAGAAATAGCTAAATTATTTCAGCCTTCAACGGCATTCGGAAATCATTCAAATGGACTTCATCGCGTGGGGGAGTTCAAACACCTGTCTTTCCAGCTGCTCTCTACTTATGGATTTACTATCTGACACTATGCCAATGAGATCGTCCGTTGCCATTTTTGAAAACCCTAACCTGATGGCTATGTCCTGGCAAAATAGAATTTCTCCGGGCAGAACCTTCCCATCAACCACCATCAGCATAATGCTATCGGTTAGATATTCTACCGATTTGCTGTAAGACAGTGCTCCGAGAGATCCTATGGGCTCAGGATCATTTATCAGTTCGTCAATGATTTGAGGGTCAAGTTCATTCCTTGTGCAAATTTTTTCAATAAACTCCCTTTCCTGATCAGCAAATTCCTTATCCGCAAGAGCGAGAAAAACAAGAATTTGCAATTTCTTACGAAGTATCGGGTTCATAATAAGGATAAACTCAATTTTGAAGTTACAAAAAATAAATCAGGGTAATTATTCATAGCAGTAGGTTGTAATTTGCACTCAGTATGATAACTGCAGGTGCCGACTACTTAGCTGAACTTAATCCTCCCCAAAGAGAGGGAGCTGTCAATATCGAAGGACCCTGCATGATCATTGCCGGAGCGGGATCGGGTAAGACAAGAGTACTCACTTATCGCATTGCACATCTAATTACCCACCATAAGGTGGACCCTTTCAATATATTGTCCCTCACATTTACCAACAAGGCTGCCAAAGAGATGCGGGACAGGATTGAAAAAGTAGTAGGTTCCGACGCACGCAATATTTGGACCGGCACATTTCACTCAGTCTTTGCACGTATTCTGCGATCAGAGGCAACAAAATTGGGATATCCAAGCAACTTTACCATTTATGATACGGCTGATACGAAATCCTTGATCAAAAACATTGTAAAAGAAAAAGGATTGGACGATAAGGTCTACAAACCTAATGTCGTCTACAACCGAATATCCGGTGCTAAAAATCGGTTGGTTTCCTGGCAAGAATACCAAAAGAATCCTGTCTATCAGTCGGACGATATCGAAAATGGCAAGCCTAAAATGGCTGATATTTATAAAACCTACGTTCAGCGGTGTTTCAAAGCCGACGCCATGGATTTTGATGACCTTCTCTTTAATACCAATGTACTGTTTCGTGACTTTCCAGATGCACTGAACAAATACCAACAACGCTTTCATTACATCATGGTAGATGAGTTTCAGGATACAAACATTTCACAGTACCTGATCACCAAAAAATTAGCTGCTGTTAGACAAAATATCTGTGTAGTTGGTGACGACGCCCAGAGCATCTACGCCTTTCGAGGAGCCGACATTCAAAACATTCTAAATTTTGAAAAAGACTATCCTGATCTGCGAATCATTAAACTGGAACAGAATTATCGCAGTACACAGAACATCGTTAATGCCGCCAACTCAGTAATTAACAAGAACAAAGCCCAACTCAGGAAAGAGATCTGGACTTCCAATGAAGACGGCCACCAATTGGAGTTGCTGAAGGCCCTGTCGGACAACGAGGAGGGCAAGCTAGTTGCGTCAGCAATTTTTGAAGAGAAACACAACCACCAACTCCGAAATTCTGACTTTGCCATTCTCTATCGCACCAATAGTCAATCACGAGCTATGGAGGAAGCCCTGCGAAGAATGAATATCAAATATAAAGTTGTGGGGGGCTTATCATTTTATCAGCGCAAAGAAATCAAGGACCTGTTGTCATATATGAGGTTTGTGGTGAATCAAAATGACGAACAGGCACTTAGAAGAATAATCAATCTGCCAAAACGAGGAATCGGACCGGGAACAGTTGACAAAATGGTGGTTGCCGCATTTGATCACGATATGAATCTCTGGGAGGTGATCGATAATGCCGAGAGTTTTGTAAGCGGCCGTGCTGCAAACGCCATTCGTGACTTTGCTATCATGATCCACAGCTTCATGATCACGGCACAAAAGAAGGATGCCTATGAGGCAGCTTCTCATATTGCCAAGAATTCAGGATTACTTAAAGATCTGTACCAGGACAAGACTATTGAAGGCTTAAATCGTTATGACAACGTTCAGGAACTCCTTAATGCCATCAAGGAATATGTTGACAATCCGGAAGTTGAAGAGAAAAGTCTGGGTTCCTTCCTGCAGGAAATCGCATTGGTCACCGATGCAGATGATAAGAAGAAGAATGACGATGACGCGGTCACTTTAATGACCATCCACTCCGCCAAAGGGCTGGAATTCAAATATGTTTTTATTGTGGGAATGGAGGAAGATTTGTTTCCGTCTCAAATGATGCTGAGCAGTAGAGCTGATTTGGAGGAAGAAAGAAGGCTCTTTTATGTGGCGATTACCAGAGCGGAGAAAAGGGTTTACCTGAGTTATGCGGTGAATCGCTACCGATTTGGCCGATTAAAAAATTGCGAACCAAGCCGTTTTTTAGAGGAAATAGACCCCCAATATATTCGGGTCAATCGAACGCTGAGTACCAAAGAGCCAGTGATTTCTTCCAATTATGCTAAATCATTGGTTTCCGGTATTAGCCAACAACAGAAGAGAACATTCGTTCAAAAGACCAACTACCAACCTTCCCTGGACTTTAAGCCAAGTGATACCAGCAATCTGACAGAAGGAATGAAAGTAGAGCATCCAAAATTTGGGTTTGGAATGGTAAAAGAAATGGATATTCAGGGTTCACAGCGAAAGGCTCGGGTAGTGTTCGACCAGGTGGGTGAAAAGACACTGCTGTTAGCATTTGCCAAACTCAAAATACATGATTGACAAGCTCTGCATGGAACTGACTGAGATTAACTAATTTTAGTTACGGCTAATCATGAGAAAACCCATAGACATTCCTGTCCTTGATATTTATAAAAGCAAATCCGCTTTGCGGTGGATTGTACTTGGTGTGTCAATAGTTATTGGTGGAGTTTCAATTCTATACACCAATTCTCTGGTCGACAAATTAAAAAATCGGGAGCAACGATTAATTGATCTTTATGCTAAAAGTTTCGAAGAAGTAGGCTCCGAGAGTAACAATGCAAATATTTCTTTTATTGTCCAGGAAATAATAATCCCCAATAATTCCATTCCAGTCATTGTGACTGATGAATTTGGTGTGCCGATTGATTCCAAAAACCTTGAGTCTGCAGAAAACATTTCCAATCCGAGAGAAAAAAAACGGATACTACTTGAAGAAATGGAGGTGATGGAAAAGATCTATCCCCCAATCCACATTATCCAACGTGATGATCAGGGTGAAGTGATTGGAATTAATTATGTCTACTATAAAAATTCTGCCCTTCTCACTCAGCTTCAATATTATCCCTACGTTCAACTTTCTGTAATTGCCATCTTTGGATTGCTGGCCTATATCGTCTTCAATTATTCGAAGACTGCTGAGCAAAATCGCGTATGGGTTGGACTTGCTAAGGAAACAGCGCATCAGCTTGGCACTCCATTATCATCGCTAATGGCTTGGGTTGAGTACTTTAAGACAGACGAAAAACTAAAGGATGAAGAGATTGTTCAGGAATTGGACAAAGACATTAAGAGACTGGAGATGATTACTGCCCGCTTCTCCAATATTGGTTCGGTACCACAACTCCATAAAGAAAACATCTTCGATGCAGTCTGTGAAACCATTGCCTATCTTCAAAGGCGGATTTCATCGAAAGTTAAAATTGAAGTAACAGCATTTCCAAATACCCAAATTATGGCTGGCATAAACAAGCCACTGTTCGACTGGGTCATAGAAAATATCTGTAAAAACGCAGTGGACGCAATGAGCGGATCCGGGAAAATCAATATTCACATTCTAAAAGGGAATGAGGATCAGGTTTACATTGACATATCAGATACGGGTAAAGGGATAAGTAAATCTAAAATCGCAGCAGTCTTCCAACCGGGGTTCACTACCAAGAGAAGGGGGTGGGGTTTAGGGCTAACTTTGGTAAAAAGAATTATCGAAATTTACCACAAGGGGAAGATCACTGTGAAGTCGTCTGAGATAGATAAGGGCACTACATTTAGAATCGCTCTAAAACACTATAAAGAAGAATTCTCGGCTGCCTGAATCTTTGGATTGAGTAATATATGGACTAATTTCGCACTGAATTTAAGGCTCAATCATTAACCATCATCTATTAAATGAAGTAATGGCAAATAAAGGAAAAATCACCCAGGTAATTGGTAATGTCGTCGACGTCGCCTTCGATAGTGAAGCCTCCAAATTACCCAACATTTTAGACGCCTTAACCGTCACAAAGGACAATGGCCAGGTAGTAGTTCTCGAGTGCCAGCAGCATCTCGGTGAAGATCGGGTAAGAACCATTGCAATGGACGGCACCGAAGGAATGACCAGAGGAATGGAAGTTTTGGACACCGGAACACCCATTACAATGCCTACTGGTGACAAAATTAAAGGACGTCTATTTAATGTTGTTGGTGAGGCCATTGATGGTATGCCACAACCCAAAAGTAGTGGTGGATTGCCTATTCATAGATCTGCTCCAAAGTTTGAGGAGCTATCTACCTCCTCAGAGGTACTTTATACAGGAATAAAGGTGATTGACTTACTTGAGCCATACTCTAAAGGTGGTAAGATTGGTCTTTTTGGCGGTGCAGGTGTTGGTAAGACTGTTTTGATTATGGAATTGATCAACAACATAGCCAAAGCCTATGCGGGTGTATCTGTTTTCGCAGGTGTTGGGGAAAGAACAAGAGAAGGGAACGATTTGCTTCGTGAAATGATCGAATCCGGAGTTATCAAGTATGGTGACAAATTCGTGAAGAAAATGGAAGAAGGTGATTGGGATTTGGATGCAGTTGATATGAAGGAGCTCGATAAGTCACAGGCAACTTTGGTTTTTGGACAAATGAACGAGCCTCCCGGGGCGAGGGCAAGAGTGGCACTGTCAGGACTGACTGTTGCTGAATACTTCAGAGATGGAGATGGGCAAGGGCAAGGTAAAGACATCCTTTTCTTTATCGACAACATTTTTAGATTCACACAGGCAGGTTCAGAGGTGTCGGCCCTATTAGGTAGGATGCCATCAGCGGTAGGATACCAGCCAACGCTCGCCTCAGAGATGGGTGCCATGCAAGAGAGGATCACCTCAACAAAAAGAGGATCAATCACATCAGTTCAGGCGGTATATGTACCTGCGGATGACTTAACTGACCCTGCACCAGCAACAACTTTTGCCCACCTGGATGCAACTACTGTGCTTTCAAGAAAAATTGCTGAATTAGGAATTTACCCTGCGGTTGATCCCTTGGATTCAACATCAAGAATTCTTGCTCCGGATATTTTGGGTGATGAGCATTACAATTGTGCACAGAGAGTAAAAGAGATTTTACAGAGATATAAAGAGCTTCAGGACATTATCGCTATCCTTGGAATGGATGAATTGTCTGATGAGGACAAAGAAGCAGTTCACAGAGCCCGAAGGGTACAACGATTCTTAAGTCAACCATTCCACGTGGCCTCACAGTTTACGGGATTGGATGGAGTCTTGGTAGATATCAAGGATACCATCAAAGGTTTCACTATGATAATGGATGGTGAATTAGACCACCTTCCTGAAATGGCCTTTAACCTGGTGGGTAGCATTGAAGATGCGATTGCCAAAGGTGAGAAGATGATGGCTGAAGCAAACGCTTAATCAGATGTATTTAGAAATAGTCACTCCAGATAAGACCCATTTTCAAGGCGAAGTCGATCAAGCTACTTTCCCAGGAAGTGATGGTTCGTTTCAGGTATTGAATAACCACGCTCCATTAATTAGTACCTTGGGGAAAGGTGATCTCAGTTACACTAAGATTAGTGAAAAAGATCAGAGTAAGATTAGTGAAGAGGTTTTGATCGTTAATGGAGGTGTTGTTGAAGTACTTAATAATAGAATTATCGTGTTGGCTGAGTCTATAGAAAAATAAGACCATTTATTAGATAAAAATATTGGCCATCTCTATTGGAGATGGCTTTTTTTATGCTTAAAATCATTGTCATATCGAAGGAGTGGTCAAAACGAACTCAGCTTAATGAATACAAAACCACTGAGATATCCCGTTTAGGGTTGCCTTTAGTAATGGAACTTCTCACACGTTCGAAGTGACGACACGAGGATAGGGCACCTCCTTTGACAATCCGAAAATTGAAGAACCAAACACAAACAACACCGTCATGTCGAAGGAGTAGTTAATAGCGAACCTTCTTAAGTAGTATACAAAACGACTGAGATATCCCGTCAAGGTGTGCCTTTAGTAATGGGATATGGTCCTCGACATAGCTATCGAAACTCGATGACATGGGCACAAGCGGACGCTTGCGCCAGTGTTTGGGGTTCGATATGAGGATAGAACATCCTCCTTTGACAATCCTAAAATTGAAGAACCAAACGCAAACAACACCGTGATATCGAAGGAGAGTTAAAAACTAACTCAGCTAAACGGACTAGTCATCGACTGAGATATCCCGTCAAGGTGTGCCTTTAGTTACGGGACTTCTCAACTACGTTCGAAGTGACGATATGAGGATAGGACATCTCCTTTGACAACCCAAATTGAAGTACCAAACACAAACAACACCGTCATGTCGAGGGAGTGGGTTAAAACGAACCTTCATAATTAGCATCCAAACGACTGAGATATCCCGTTAAGGTTTGCCTTTAGTAATGGGATCTCGTCCTCGGTTAATTTTGGGCATAAAAAAAACTCCAAACATTTCTGAATGGAGTTTTGATTCTCCTTCGCCGAGGCTTCGGCGAATACAATAAAAATCTGGCGACGACCTACTCTCCCACCTGTTACAGCAGTACCATCGGCGCGGAGGGGCTTAACTTCTCTGT